>JBKOXY010000380.1:0-4095 GCA_046725125.1 Pseudomonadota bacterium
GCCCTGAGGCTGGGAGGCTCCCGCACGGTCCTCTGCGTGCCGCTGTTGAGCTAGGGCATCCCGAGCGAGTGAATTTGGCTAGGCTTATCGACGAGGTCGTCGGCACCGCCGGACAGCTCGCCGAGAAGAACCACAACCGCCTCATTGTCGAAGCGCAAGAGAACCTAGGCGCGCTCAACGCAGACTCGATGAGGCTCAAGCAAATTCTGCTCAACCTCTTGAGCAATGCCTGCAAGTTCACGAAGGAGGGCGAGGTCGCGCTGCGGGTGCGCAAGGTGACGGACGGACGCGAGTGGATCGAGCTTGCGGTCGCGGACAGCGGCATCGGCATGACCGCGGAGCAGCAGGCGAAACTTTTCCAGGATTTCACCCAAGCCGATTCGCTCACTGCGCGGCGCTACGGCGGGACCGGGCTCGGCCTTGCCCTCTCGCGCAAGCTCGCGCGCATGATGGGCGGCGACGTGACCGTGACGAGCGAGCCGGGCAAGGGCTCGGTGTTCACGCTGCGCCTGCCCGGCGGTACGGACACGCGATGAAACTTCCCCGCCGAAACTTTCTGCATCTGGCAGCGGGCGCTGCCACGCTGCCGACAATCTCGCGCATCGCGCGGGCGCAAGCCTATCCATCGCGGCCGGTGCGCTTGACCGTCCAGGTTCCCGCCGGCGGCTCGCCGGACATTGTTGCGCGCGTGATAGGCCAATGGCTGTCGGAGCGGCTGGGCCAGCAATTCGTCGTCGAGAACCGGCCGGGCGCCAGCGGCAATATCGGCACCGAGGCGGTCGTGCGCGCGCCCGCGGACGGCTACTCGCTGCTGTTCGCCATGTCGGCGAACGCCATCAACGCCACGCTCTATGACAATCTCCGTTTGAGTTTCATCCGCGACACCACGCCGGTAGCGAGCATTGCCAGGATTCCCCTCGTCCTGGAGGTGCATCCATCAGTTCCGGCGAAGACGGTTCCCGAGTTCATCGCCTATGCCAAGGCCAATCCGGGCAAGATCAACATGGCGTCGAGCGGCAATGGGACCCCGCTCCACGTCGCCGGCGAGCTGTTCAAGATGATGGCCGGTGTCGATATGGTCCACGTGCCTTACCGCGGCGAGGCGGTGGCACTACCCGATCTGGTCAGCGGGCAGGTGCAAGCCATATTCGGGGTCGTGCCGGCGTCGCTTGGATACATCAGGGCCGGCAAGCTGCGCGCGATGGCAGTGACCTCGGCGCAGCGTCAGGCGGTCTTGCCGGACGTCCCGGCCATGAGCGAATTTCTGCCCCGCTACGAGGCCAGCGGCTGGTATGGGATCGTCGTTCCCAGAGCAACGCCTGCCGAGATCGTCGAGAAGCTCAACAAGGAGATCAACGCTGGTCTTGCCGATGCCAGGATGAGCGAGCGCCTCGCCGATCTGGGCTGTGCCGCGTTTGCGGGTTCGCCCGCGCACTTCGGCAAGTTCATCGCCGAGGAAATCGAAAAGTGGGGCAAGGTGATCAAGTTCGCCGGCATCAAGCCGGAGTGATCCTGGCTGGCGTTCCATAACGTTTCGTTGATCGGGATAGGGGGGAGCCTCTCGGCTCCGCCCCTCCCACACCACCGTACGTACGGGTCCGTATACGGCGGTTCGAGAAGTTGCGCTAACGCCCTTCGATCAAGGAGGGGAGACCGAGCGATTTGAAGTGGGCATTGGAGAGCCCTACTGAGAGGGCTTTGCTCCGGGCGAGATGCCAGGGACCACGGCCGCTGCCGGCCATATTGCGCAGTTCCCCAGAGACCCGCAGTGCGATCAGTGCCGCACGACGGCGACGTGGTGTTTTCCACTGACGCCACAGGGCGGCCCGTAATCGCAGCCGGACCCAGCGAGTGAGAGCGATCAACACCTCGGGCGTTTCGCAGAAGCCGAAATAGTTGCGCCAGCCCCGCATATACGGAGCCAACTCTTCCATTGTCGTCTTGATGCTGACGCCTTTGGCCCGTCGCGTGATGTCCCGGATACGCTGCTTGAACCGGTCCAGGGATTTCGGCGCGATCGTGCGCTTTATGTCTGGACCAGCCGCGAAGCTGAACCCGAGAAACTTGCGTTCCTGCGGTCGTGCCACCGCACTCTTTGCCTCGTTGACCTTGAGCTTGAGCTTTTGCGTGATGAAGCGCGTGATGCTCTCCATCACCCGCTGACCCGCGCGTTCGCTGCGCACGTAAATGTTACAGTCGTCCGCATAGCGAACAAAGCGATGTCCGCGGCGCTCCAGCTCCCTGTCGAGCACATCGAGCACGAGGTTACTCAGCAGTGGCGAAAGCGGGCCTCCTTGCGGAGTCCCTTCCACGCTTGGGCTGACCAGCCCGTTCTCCATCACCCCGGCATTCAGGAATGCCCGGATGAGTTTCAACAGCCGCTTGTCCTCGACACGCTTGGCGATCTGGCCCATCAGTTTGTCGTGATTGACTCGATCGAAGAATTTTTCCAGGTCGAGATCAATCACCCAGCCGTAGCCTTGCGTAATATACTGCTGCGCTTGAGCCACGGCTTGATGTGCTGATCGACGCGGTCGAAACCCATAGCTGTGATGGGAGAACGTCGGGTTCCATCGCTTCTGCAGCACCTGCATCACCGCTTGCTGGACGAAGCGGTCCAGCACGGTTGGGATGCCAAGCTTTCGCACCCCTCCGCCATCCGGCTTCGGGATTTCCACCCGTCTCACCGGTTTCGGTTCGTAGGTCCCGTTCAGCAATTGCTCCCGAATGGCCGGCCAGTGCTGCTTGAGATAGCCACCAAGTTGATCGACGGTCATCCCATCGACGCCCGCGCTACCTTTGTTGCTCCTCACTTGCCGCAATGCTTCCTTCAGGTTTGCTCGTTCACAAACGTCCTCCATGATTCGACGCGTGTTGGCTGGGCGTTCGGGCTCACTCACCGCCGAAGACGATTCGATGTCTTCCCGTCCCGCCTGCCAGGCTTCACCCGTCGGCGCCGATGAGAAGTCCAGTCTCAACTGGAGGTTCAGCCGCTTGTCGTCTTCGAGATGCATGTCCTAATTGCCTCTCCTCTCGTTCGGGCCTTCAGCCACCGTTCCCGGCGCGGCCTATCTGTTGCCTCCACCTTTCGGTTTGGAGTGCCTCACTAGCCTTGCCGACGACATGACCTACTACGCCCTCTGCTGACTTCTGCTTTGCGGTCAGAATGCCTTACGGCATTCTCAGTCGCCGAAGCGACACAGAGCAGATCTCCTGGGGTAAGCTCAGTCGCCTTTCGTGCACCGTCGCCGGGTCTACGCTTTGCATCCTTGATGGATATGGACTTCGCGGTAAGTGGCCCGCTCGTCCGACGCTCGCGCCTTGTACCCGATGTTTGTCCATCGACTCGCACGTTTGCTGTACGCTTCCTTCAGACCTCGCCTGGCGGCGACAGCCCTTGCGTTGTTGCTAACCCTTCACCTCCATCAGGTTGGGTAGAGGACTTTCACCTCCAAGCTACTGAGCATGCCCAGCACACCACTAAATCGCTGCCGCGATAGCCGCTGCGCGGGGGTGCCCGTTGGCGGGGTGGGTAGCGAGTTGAGAGCGCGCTTATAGCGGGGTGGGGAGCCCCGTCCTGAGGAAGATGAGGTGTTGGCAACCTCACTCAGGAGAAGCTCCCGATGAGCACTGATACCACCGTCAGCCCGCTGCGCCAGCGTATGATCGAGGATATGGCCGCCCGCAAGCTGGGGCGCCATGCGCAGAGAAGCCACATCCACAGCTGCAGGCGCTTCGCCGCGTTTCTGGGGCGCTCGCCCGATACGGCGACAGCTGACGACGTCCGCCGCTTCCAGCTGCACCTGGTCGAGAGCGGACTGAGTATCTGCAATCGCAACCGGATCATGACGGGGGTGAGGTTTCTGTTCCGCGTCACGCTGCGGCGGCACGATCTCGCCGCCGAGGTCTACCACCTCAAGGAGCCGCAGAAGCTGCCGCTGGTGATGAGCCCGGAGGAGGCCAAGCGGCTGCTCGCCATGTCGGGCAATCTCAAGGTGCACGTCATGCTGGCGCTCGGCTATGGCTGCGGGCTGCGCGCGGGCGAGATCGTTCGGCTGCGCGCCGGCGACATCGACAGCGCGCAGATGATCATCC
>JBKOXY010000388.1:0-2545 GCA_046725125.1 Pseudomonadota bacterium
CCCCTCCTCCACGATGACCCCGTGATCCATGAAGATCACGTGGTCGGCGGCGTCGCGCGCGAAGCGCATCTCGTGGCTCACCACAAGCATGGTCATGCCGCCGCGTTTGAGCTCGCGCATAACGTTGAGTACGCTGCCCACGAGCTCGGGATCGAGCGCGGAGGTGGGCTCGTCGAATAGCATCACCTTGGGTTCGAGCGCGAGCGCGCGAGCGATCGCCACCCGCTGCTGCTGTCCGCCCGAAAGCTCGCCGGGATAGGATCGCGCCTTGTCGGCAAGGCCCACGCGCGCGAGCGCCGCCATCCCAATTCGCTCCGCTTCGGCACGCGGCTTGCCCAGCACCTTGGCGAGCGCGAGCGTGACGTTTCGCAGCGCCGTCATGTGCGGATAGAGGTTGAATGACTGGAACACCATGCCGATCTGGCGCCGCATGGCGTTGACATCGGCGGAGCGCGCCGTGATATCGACGCCGTCGACGCGGATCGAGCCGGCCGAGGCCTCTTCCAGGCGGTTGCAGCAGCGTAGCAAGGTGCTCTTGCCTGATCCGGACGGTCCGATGACAAAAACCAGTTGTTGCGGCTGCACAACAAGGTCTATCCCGCGCAGCACCTCCACGTCGTGGAATCTCTTGCGCAGGCCGCGAATTTCCAGGATGGGCGGCGCGCTGGTCGTCATCACCAATCGGCGCGTCCGCGGCGCCCGCGGCAAGGCATCACGCCACCCGGTTCAGCTGCACGACGGCGTGTGCGCAGTGGGATCATAGCCTGGCATGTCGGGAACGCCGTAACCGGGGAAAACGGTCACCGCGGCGGAACCAGGCGCAGGCGCCACGCCGAACCACTTTTCGTGCATGTTCGCGATCGTGCCATCGAGTTTCATGCATTCGACGGCGACGTCGAGCGCCTTGCGCAGTTCCCCAGAGTCCTTGCGCAGCGGCGCAGCCCAGACGAGACCAGTCGAATACAGATACGACAGCTCCAGTTGCGGGTTGTTCTTGACCGCCCATGCGATGACGGTGTTGCCGGCGACATTGGCGTCGGCGCGCCCGACCAAAACCGCCTGCACCGCGTCGGTCTGCGTCCCGAAGGATTCGACCTTCCAGCCGATCTTGCCCTCGAGCTCGCGCGCCCAGGAGTCGTACGCCGATCCCTTGTTGACGGAAACAGTTTTGCCCTTGAGGTCTTCGAGCTGCGCGACTTTGGGCGATCCTTTCCTGATCAGGAACTGAAAGTCGGTGTTGAGATAACCCTCGGTGAACAGCATGCTCTCGGCGCGCTCCTTGGTCACCGTCGTAGGCGCCGCGAGAAAGTCGTAGGTTCCCGCCTGCAGCGCCGGCACGAGGCCGGAGAACTGCGCGGCGTCGATCACGATCTTGCGCTTGAGCCGCTTGGCGATCTCGTTGGCAAGATCGATGTTGAAGCCCTGATAACCGCCGGAAAGATTTGGAAAGGCATGCGGTGCGAACGTGCCATCGACGGCCGCGCGAAGCGGCAGCTCCTGAGCATAGGCAGACGTGGCGAGAAGCAGTGCGGCACCGGTAGTCGAAAGCACGTATCGGATCATGGAGCACCCCTCAGGCCGGCCCAGCGAGCATTCATTGGACTATAGCAACCGGATCGAACCGGACAAGACGAATGCGCAGGCAATAAGCCGAGATACGTGCTCAATGCCGATTCAGGCGCCGGCGGATCGGTTGCCCTGCCGCACGTGCGAGGTATAGATTTGTTGCGTCGACATTCTCGGCAAACTGAAAAAAATCGCCGATGCGCAGGGAAGTCAGGACCATGAGCCAACTGCTCGATGCATCCGCAAAGGGCGTGTACACAATCTCGGCAACGCCGTTTACCGATGCCGGCGACATTGATTGGCCGAGCGTCGACAGCCTGATCGAGTTCTATCTGCAATGTGGTGTGCAGGGGCTGACGGTTCTTGGGATGATGGGCGAAGCGCAAAAGCTCAGCGATGAGGAGTCGGCTGAGTTCACGCGCCATTTCTTGCGCCGCGTCAACGGTCGCGTCCCTGTCATCGTCGGCGTGTCGAACCCGGGCACCGCAAATCTCGTCAAGCTCAGCAAGATTGCGATGGACGCTGGCGCCTGCGGCGTCATGGTCGCGCCGCTCACCGGCCTGAAGACGGAAGCGCAGGTCGTCACGTACTTCGCCGACGTGATCGCGGCGCTGGGCGAGAACGTTCCGGTGGTCTACCAGGACTACCCGCAGTCGACGCAAGCGGACATCTCCGCCCAAAGCTTCCTCAAGATCGTCGACGCGCATCCGAGCGTGGTGATGTTCAAGCACGAGGACTGCCCCGGCTTGAAGAAGCTCACGCAGATACGCAAAGCCTGCGATGGCGTCACGCGGCGATATATCAGCATCTTGGTCGGCAATGGCGGACTGTATGTGCCGCAGGAGCTCGCCCGCGGCGCCGACGGCATCATGACCGGCTTTGCCTATCCGGAGATGCTGGTCTCCATGTGCGCGCTGTTTGCGGCCGGCCGCAGCGATGAAGCGGAAGATTTGTTCGATGTGTATTTGCCGCTCGTGCG
>JBKOXY010000387.1:0-4434 GCA_046725125.1 Pseudomonadota bacterium
ATTTCGCGCCGGTTGGCATGGCGGTATTCAACTCGACCATGCTGGTCGTGAATGCCGCGATGAAGATCAATTCGGCGCGCGAACTCGCCGCCTTGGCGAAAGAGCGGCCGGGCGCCATCACCATCGGCGTCACCGGGCTAGGCGCCATCTCGCATCTCGGGCTCGAACTCTTCCAGGCATCCGCCGGCGCGAAGTTCCAGGCCGTGCCCTATCGCGGGGCGTCGCAAGCGGTGACCGATCTCTTGGGCGGGCGGCTCGACGGCCTGTTCGGCGACGTTCCGACCGTCATGGCGCAAGTCAAGGCCGGTAAGCTCAAGGCGCTGGCGGCGACGTCGCAGGAACGCTCCGCCATTTTCCCGGACGTGCCGACCTTCGTCGAGCAAGGCTTCTCCGATACCGTCGCCAACCAATGGGCCGGGACGCTGGCACCGGCGGGCACGGCGCCTGCCGTCATCGCCAAGCTGAGTGGCGCTTTCCATGCCGCGCTGACCGAGGCGGACGTGCGCCGCCGGCTGGCGCAAGCCGGCGTGACGGCTTCTCCGAGCACGCCGGAGGACTTTGCCCATTATCTCAAGCAGGAGATCGCCCGCTGGGACAAGCTGATCCGTGAGAAGGGGATCAAGGGCGAATAGCGCGGCCGTGTCACGACCGTCACATCACGCGCCATTCGCCGGTGTGCGGATCGCGGCGCAGTGTCGGCAGCGTCCCGCGCACGGCCGGATCGGTTCCCGCCTTCACCCGATCGAGTTCCGCGTTGATGCGGCGGGCCTCTTTCACCACCCAACGCACGACGATACCGGTGCCGAGCGCGCCCAGCGCAAGCCTGACCAACGGCGAAATGACGATGGGAGGCATGGATGGTCTCTCCTCTGCAAACCTTTCTACAATCCGTAACGCGCCCATAATGCGCGTGCTTCGAGCGCCGAGATGATTTCCTCGGCGAAATCGGCGGGGCGCGGCAAACCGTCGAGATCCGTCGTACCTACGCCCGGCTGCAGGCGGCCGAACCAGCCGCGCACCGGGGCCACGAGCGGGGTCACGACATCGTCGCCGAAGCGGGCGCGCAGCGTCGCGCGCAGGTCGCCGATGCCGTCGGCAAGGCCGAGCTCGATCGCCTTGCTGCCGGTCCAGTATTCACCGGAGAACAAGGTTTTTTCTGGACCCTTGAGCCGCGCGCCGCGGCTGCGTTTCACGAGGCCGATGAAGTCCTGGTGAATGTCCCGCTGCAGCGCCTTGAGCCGCTCCACGTCCTCCGGGTTCTCCGGCAGGAACGGGTCGAGCATGGCCTTGTGCTCGCCGGCAACATAGAGCCGGCGATCGACACCGAGCTTCTCCATCAGCTTGGTAAAGCCGAACGAGGCGCCGACGACCCCGATGGAGCCGACGATGGAGGACGGATCGCAGAAGATCTCGTCACCGGCGCAGGCGATCATGTAGCCGCCGGAGGCAGCGACATCCTCCGTAAAGGCGATCACTGGACGTGCATTCTCGGCCGCGAGCTGGCGGATGCGCCGATAGATCAGGTGCGACTGCACCGCCGAGCCGCCGGGCGAATTGATCAACAGCGCAACCGCTCGCGCGTGGCGCATCTTGAAGGCGCGCTCGAGCGGACGAGCGATGGCAGCGAGCGTAAGCCCGGGTTTTAGGGGCGTCGAAAAGCCGATGACCCCCGCGAACCGCACCACCGGCACGATTGGCACGCCGCGCAGCCGTTTCGGCAATATCGGCTGCAGCGCTGCGCGCGCGCTCGCGTACAGCTGCTGCAGGTGCTCGGACATGTTTTGCTCGGCCATAACGTTGCGGTCTTGGTCTCACTTTAACATAGCCGCCGGCGGGAACTTTATTCCGGCACCGGGCGACGTCACGTCTTAGGCTGCCTGCGCGTTGCGCTCAAGTTAACCCCAGTTAACTTGCATCGACAGCCGGCAACGCGACATCGGCGTCCACGCGTTCAGATTTCACTCAGCGGCAAGGCCGCGCCGGCGCGCAGCACCGATTCGGCTTGCGCAGTCGGGCGTCCCGCACGGTCGTTGAGCACGAGGCCCGGCAGCAGCACGAGGGGCGCGCGGCTTGCCTTCGTCGCCCGCACCAGAACGCGGACCGCCGCTTGCTCCTCCCCCGGATGGATCGGGAGCACGGTCGCCGCGCCGAAGGCCGGAGCCAGCGCCTGCAAGACCTCGGCGAGACCGTCCGCCCGCCAGATCATGGTGAGCGTCCCGCGCGGACGCAGCAGCCGCGCCGCGGTCTTGATCCAGACGGCGAGCGCGCCAACGGGCCCGACATGGGCGAGACGGCGCCGACGATCGGGGGAGGCTCTTTGTCGCGCCGGATCATTGAACGGCGGATTCATCAGGACGCGCGCGACCGACTCGGACCCGAGTCCCGCGGCCGCGAAGGCCCGCGTCGGCGCGGCCACGTCGAGGACGGCCGAGGTCACCCGTGTGGCCAGTCCGTTAATTTGCGCGTTCTGCGCTGCAAGCCGCGCGAGCCCCGCATCGACCTCGACCAGCGCGACCTCGATGCCGGCGACGCGAAGCGCGAGCGCCAACCCTGCCGCGCCCACCCCGGCCCCGAGATCGACCACGCGTTCACCCGCGCGCGCCGGACATGCCGCCGCCAGCAAAATTGCGTCGTGGCCGACCCGGTGTCCCCGTCTCGGTTGCTTGAGCCGCAGCCTGCCGCCGAGCGCGGCATCCTCGGTCACTTCAGCGGACATCGGGACGAAGCTCGTGTCCGAGCCCGGCGTCCTCGAGCAATTCGCGCGCATCATCGACGCAGCATTCGTTGACCAAGATGCGGCGCGGCAGGACGCCGATCGAGCCCTCGAGCACGCTCATGTTCTGGTCGAGCACGATGTGGGGGATGTAGGCGGCATCGAGCAAGGCGCCCACCGCCGAGACCAGCACGGCATCGTTGGTGCGCACGAGCTCGCGCCACCCGCCTTCGTCCTCGAACTTGTCGTCGGTTCCAGACTCGCGCAATGCATCCCTCTCCTCAACCCTGTCGCCGGTCCCACTCCTCGCCGGGCGCCGCTTGCTCGAGATAGGCGATCAGCTTGGCCTCTCGCCGGCCGCGCGTCACCGTATCGAGCACGAGGCCCGCGACGATCGAGAGCGACGCCAACAGCATCAGGCCGGTGGAGAGAATTGCCGTCGGAATACGCGGCACGATGCCCTGCTCGAAATAGGTCACGAAGATCGGAATCGCCAGGCCAACGGAAACGATCGCGAGCGCAATGCCGAGCCCGGAGAAAAAAGCCAGCGGCCGCTCCGAGCGGTAAAGACCGACGATGGTGGATAGGATTTGCAAGCCATCGCGCCAGGTGCTGAGCTTCGACACCGAGCCTTGCGGGCGCGCGTAGTAAGGCGTGGGGACCTCGGCCACCGGTAGCTCCAGCTCGAGCGCGTGCACGCAAAGCTCTGTCTCGATCTCAAAGCCTCTCGACAGCACCGGAAACGACTTCACGAACCGCCGCGAGAACACGCGGTAGCCGGAGAGAATGTCGCTGAAGGTCGCGTGGAAGGCCAACGCGAAAAAGCCCGCAAGCAGCCGGTTTCCCGTACGATGACCGCGGCGATAGGCCGCCTCGTCTTGATCGACGCGCGCCCCGACCACCATGTCGAGGCGCTCCTCGATGAGACGCGCGATCATGGCGCGGGCGCTCGCCGCATCGTAGGTGGCGTCGCCATCGACCAAAACGTAGAGGTCCGCATCGACGTCGGCGAACATTCGCCGCACGACGTTGCCCTTGCCCTGATGCCGCTCGCGCCGCACCAGCGCGCCGGCGGCGCGCGCGACCTCGCCGGTCCGGTCGGCGGAATTGTTGTCGTAGACGTAGATCGTGGCCTCGGGCAACGCGGCGCGGAAATCGGCGACCACCTTGCCGATCGTCGCCTCCTCGTTGAAGCAAGGCACCAGGACCACCACGCGTTGGCCGGCACGCGGCTGCCACTCCCCGGCACGTACCGGAATCGGCTTCATCAATTCCCTCTTTTCGAAAGCGCGCGCTCGCGAAAATGTGCGTTTTGGCGCACTTGCCGCGCCACCATAGCGTTTCTATGCTCCCACGTCCTCGCGTTCGGGACATCCTCCGGAGCACGTCTCTTGGCCGTCATCGTCCCATTTGAAAGCCGTTCGCCCGCCACCATCGATCGTCTGAGCGAGCTCGTGGCCGCCGACATGGAACGCGTCAATACGACCATATTGTCGCGCACCGGATCGCAGGTGGCGATGATTCCCGAGGTCGCCAATCACCTGATCTCGTCCGGCGGCAAGCGGCTGCGCCCGATGCTCACGCTCGCCATGGCGAGGCTCGCCGGTTATGCCGGCGCCGGCCACGTCAAGCTCGCGGCCGCCGTCGAATTCATGCACACGGCCACGTTGCTGCATGACGACGTCGTGGACGAAAGCGAGATGCGGCGCGGCAAGCTCGCC
>JBKOXY010000495.1:0-5319 GCA_046725125.1 Pseudomonadota bacterium
GGTCGAAGGGCTCGCCGACCTGGTCGCAGCCGAGACCGAGGCGCAGCGCCGACAGGCGTACCAGCAGCTCAGGGGGCTCCTCGGCGAGCGCGCCGAGACATGGCGGCAGCGGCTGATCGAGGCGCTGGCTCTGGTCGAGGCCGGCATCGATTTTTCCGACGAAGACGATGTCCCGGAGGACATGATGGTGCACGCGCTCGAGCTCATTCGGCCGTTGACCGAGGAAATCAGCAAGGCCGACGCAGGGCAGGGCGAGCGTCTACGCGAAGGCCTGCGCGTTGCCATCGCGGGCCCACCGAATGCTGGTAAGTCGACGCTGTTCAACCGGCTGGCGCGCCGCGAGGCTGCGATCGTGTCGCCGTTTCCCGGCACGACGCGCGACGTCCTCGAATTACATCTCGATCTCGGCGGCTATCCCGTGACGGTGCTCGATACCGCCGGCATGCGCGAAACTAGCGATCCAGTCGAACGCGAAGGCGTGCGGCGTGCGAGCGAGCAAGCCGCCAGCGCGAACCTGGTGCTGTGGGTCGTCGATGCCACTGCGATCGAGTCGCAGGCACTGCAATGCCCCTTGATCCAAGCTCCGCGCGAATCCACCGCTTGGCTGGTGGTTAACAAAATGGATCTGGTGGCGGAGGAGGAAAGGCGAAGAATTGAATCTCGGTTCAATAAGGAGGAAGTTGTTAACCTTGTGTCCAGCACGACGGGTGCCGGTGTCGATGAATTGGTTAACGCGCTCGCCCGCTTTGCCGGGTGCTTCTTCACTCCCGAGCCCGCGTTGGTGACGCGCGCGCGTCAGCGGGCACATCTTAGAGAAACTGTGCTCGCGTTGCAGGGCGCGCAGCGCGCCGCGCAAGACGGCAGAGAGGAAATCATGGCGGAGCAGCTTCGCCTGGCGACCAGGGCATTGGGCAAGCTTCTCGGGCGGGTGGACGTGGAGGACGTTCTCGACGTGATCTTCCGAGATTTTTGCATTGGCAAGTAGGAGCGCGAGAGGCGCGCATCGACGACTGGGCCGATGGCCGAGAGACTCCGTTCGCGTTCGACGGTTGCGCATGTTTCACGTGAAACACGCCCGGCGCCGGCAACGTCGTTTGGGAAATGGACGCTGCACCCCCAGTCGGGTAGAAGCTCGGCGCTCGGAGAATTGGAACGATGAACCCGCAGTACGATGTCATCGTCGTGGGCGCCGGCCATGCTGGCTGCGAGGCCGCCGCGGCCGCCGCGCGCATGGGCGCGGAGGTCGCACTCGTCACCCATCGCTTCGCGACCATCGGCGCGATGTCGTGCAATCCCGCAATCGGAGGCCTGGGCAAAGGCCATCTCGTGCGCGAGATCGACGCGCTCGACGGCCTGATGGGGCGCGTGGCCGATCTCGGGGGTATCCAATTTCGCGTGCTCAATCGTCGTAAGGGGCCTGCCGTGCGCGGGCCGCGCGCGCAAGCAGACCGCGCGCTCTATGCCGGGGCCATGCAGCAAGCGATCCGCGCCACCGCCAATCTCGCGGTGATCGAAGCCGAGGCGGACGACCTCCTGATCCGCGGCGAGCGAATCGCCGGGCTCAAGCTCGCGGACCGGCGCGAGTTCGGGGCAGGGGCCGTCGTGCTCACCACGGGAACCTTTCTGCGCGGGCTCATCCATATTGGCGAGCGGCAGACGCCGGCGGGACGCGTGGGCGAGGCGCCGGCACTCGGCCTGTCGCTCACCTTGCAGCGGCTCGGATTCGCGCTAGGGCGGCTCAAGACCGGAACGCCGCCGCGGCTCGACGGCCGCACCATCGACTGGGCGGCGGTAGCGATGCAGCCGGGCGACGAGCCGCCCGAGCCGTTCTCGATGCTGACGGAGCGCATCGATAACCCCCAGGTCCAGTGCGGCATGACCCGCACGAACGTGGCGACCCACCGCATCATCCGCGACAACGTTCACCGCTCGCCGATGTATTCCGGCCAGATCTCGAGCAAAGGGCCGCGCTATTGCCCCTCGATCGAGGACAAGATCGTGCGCTTCGGCGAGCGCGACGGGCATCAGATTTTTCTCGAGCCGGAGGGGCTCGACGACCCGACCGTGTATCCAAACGGCATCTCGACGTCGCTGCCGGAAGAGGTCCAATTCGCGCTGATTGCCACCATCCCGGGGCTCGAGAACGCGCGCGTCATCCGGCCCGGCTATGCCATCGAGTACGACCACGTGGATCCGCGCGAACTCAATCCCACCCTGGAGACAAGGCGCTTGCCCGGGCTGTTCCTGGCGGGGCAGATCAACGGCACGACCGGTTACGAGGAGGCGGCGGCGCAAGGCTTGGTCGCGGGCCTCAATGCGGCGTCCCGAGCGGGTGGGGGAGGCGACATCACATTCGACCGCGCTGAGGGCTATCTTGCTGTTATGATTGATGATTTAGTGACGCGCGGGGTCACCGAGCCGTACCGCATGTTCACCTCGCGGGCGGAATACCGGCTCACGCTGCGGGCCGACAACGCCGACCAGCGCCTGACTGCCAGAGGCATCGCGCTCGGCTGCGTGGGCGCCAGCCGCCGCTCCCGACACGCGTCGAAAATGGCGGCGCTTGAGGCGGCGCGCGATTTCGCCCGCTCGGTGTCCCTCACCCCCAACGAGGCGGATCGCCACGGCCTTGCCCTCAACAAAGATGGCCAGCGGCGCAGTGCGTTCGAGCTGCTGTCGCACCCAAACATCGGGATCGCAGACCTCGCCAAGATCTGGCCTCGGTTCGCCGGTTTGCCCCCGAAGATCGCGGAGCAGGTCGAAATCGACGCGAAATACGATGTCTATCTCTCACGCCAGGCCGCCGACATCGCGGCCTATCGCCGCGATGAGAGCCTGGAACTGCCGGACGGGCTCGACTATTCGCAGCTCTCCGGGCTCTCCAATGAAGTCCGCCAAAAACTTAACGCCATGCGTCCTCGCACCATCGGCCAGGCCGCCCGCATGGATGGAATCACGCCGGCAGCGCTCACGCTTCTCGTCGCGCATCTCAAGCGCAATGGACGCGTTGCAAAAGCGGCAGCCGCTGGACGCTGATGCCGAGGGCCCGCCGGCCTTATCGCGATCGGGAAGAGAAGACCCCGCGGCGCGCGCGGACTGGCCATGAGCCCGGGCTTGTTGAGCCTGCCGACCGCGAGCGCGCGCTGGCACTGACGCATGTTTCACGTGAAACCCTGGAGCGCCTCGATCGATTCGTTGCGCTTCTACTGGCTTGGCAGCGGACCACCAGTCTCATCGCGCCATCCACTGTTTCGCATCTGTGGACGCGGCATATCGCCGATTCCCTCCAGCTTCTCGATCTTGCGCCCGAGGCGCGCGTTTGGGTCGACCTCGGCACGGGCGGCGGATTTCCCGGCCTTGCGATCGCCTGCGCGCTTGCGGGTCGGCCCGGCGCTCATGTCCATCTCGTTGAAAGCAATACAAAAAAGGCCGCATTCCTGCGCGAGGCTCAGCGCCTCACCGAAGCGCCGGCAAGCGTGCATGCCGCGCGAATCGAGGATTTCGCAGCGGGCTTCGAGGGCCAGGCTGACGTCGTCACCGCGCGCGCCGTCGCCCCCCTCAAGTCCTTGCTCGATCAGTGTTTTCCGCTTCTGGGGAAAAGCGGCGCGATGGGCTTGTTCCCAAAGGGGCAAAATGCAGAGCTTGAACTCAGGCAGGCGCGCGAGTCGCGCACGGCAAAGGCCTGGACCATGAACGCCACGCTCGCGCCCAGCCGCACCGATCCCGCCGGCCGCATTATCGTAATCCGGGATGTGGAGCGCACCAGGACAACGTAAGATTCCACCCGATTCGCGGACCGAGGCCACTCCCGATGCTGGACGCAGTATCATGACCGACTACGCGGACGTGCCGGTGCCATCGGCCGAAGCGTCGCCGCAGGTCATCACGCTCGCGAGCCGCATCCCCAACCCTGCGCCGCCGCGCGTGATCGCGATCGCCAACCAGAAAGGTGGCGTCGGCAAGACCACGACCGCTATCAATCTGGGCACGGCGCTCGCCGCCATCGGCGAGCACGTGCTGATCATCGATCTCGATCCGCAGGGCAATGCCTCGACCGGGCTCGGCATCGACCGCCGCAGTCGTCGCCGCTCGACCTACGATGTGTTGATGGGCGAGGCCACCTTATCCGATGCGGTGCTGGCGACGGCCGTTCCACGCCTGTCCATCGCGCCGTCGACGCTCGATCTCTCTGGCCTCGAGCTCGAAGTCAGCCAGGAGCACGACCGTGCGTTTCGATTGCGGACCGCGCTCGCGCCGCTGCGCGCCGCAACGCCGCGCGTGAGCGACTTCAGTTATGTCCTCATCGATTGTCCGCCGTCGCTCAACCTGCTCACGGTCAACGCCTTGGCTGCCGCCGACGCGATTCTGGTGCCGCTGCAGTGCGAGTTCTTTGCGCTCGAAGGATTGTCGCAGCTGCTGCAGACGGTGGCGACGGTGAAATCCACGCTCAATACCGAACTCATGATCCACGGCATCGTGCTCACGATGCACGACGCGCGCAACAATCTCTCCAACCAAGTCGTCGCCGACGTGCGCGCGAACAGCAAACAGAAAGTCTACGACACCATCATCCCGCGCAATGTGCGGGTGTCGGAGGCGCCATCCTACGGCAAGCCGGTGCTGGTCTACGATCTCAAATGCGTCGGCAGCGAAGCCTATCTGCGGCTCGCGACCGAGATCATTCAACGCGAGAAGGAATTGATAGCGAACGCACCGCGCGCGGACGCTGCGATCGAATCGGATCAGATCGAATCGGATCAGCAGCACGGCGCAGCGTGACGTAGGAAGGTCGGGAGACATGGCAATGGCAGATGACGGCCGATCGCGACTGGGACGCGGTCTTGCCGCGCTCATGGGCGACGTCAGCGCCGAAGCGACGACGACGCCCGAACGTGCGCGCACTCAACGCCGCGTCCCGATCGAATATCTCAGGCCCAATCCGCGCAATCCTCGCCGCAACTTTTCCGACGCCGAGCTTGATGAGCTGGCCGCGTCGATCAGGGAACGCGGCATCATCCAACCGGTGGTGGTGCGTTCGGTGCGCGGCGCCAAGGATGCCTACGAGATCATCGCCGGCGAGCGGCGCTGGCGAGCGGCGCAGCGCGCGGCCCTACACGAGATTCCCATCGTGCTGTTCGAAGCGAGCGACAGCGAAGCGCTGGAGCTTGCCATCATCGAAAACGTGCAGCGTACCGATCTCAATCCGCTGGAAGAGGCCGGCGGCTATCAGGCGCTGGCGAGCGAGTACGACCACAGCCACGAGGACATCGCCAAGATCGTCGGCAAGAGCCGCAGTCACGTCACCAACACGCTGCGCCT
>JBKOXY010000528.1:0-5494 GCA_046725125.1 Pseudomonadota bacterium
CACGCTTGAGAGAAAGCGCCAACGGCCGCCGGCTCGCCGTCGCCTAACAGGGATGGTAACGCGTCCACTCGGCATTGCAGGAAAACGGGCGTTGGCTCTCGGGCGCCGGTGGTCTCGCTGGCGGTGTGACGGGAAGCTTGCAGCGCGTGGATCGGGGCTATATCCGTTCGAATATCGAGGCGGAGGTATCATGGCCGAATACGATCTGGTCGTACGCAACGGAACGCTCGCGACCGCGTCCGACGTCTTCCGCGCCGACATCGGGGTCATCGACGGCTGCATCGCGACGATCGGCGCGAAACTCGGCGCCGGCCGCCGGGAGATCAACGCCGAGGGCCACATCGTCACGCCGGGCGGTGTCGACAGCCATTGTCACATCGAGCAGCGATCGTCCATGGGTGTCATGACGGCGGACGATTTCTTCACCGCCACGCGCTCAGCGGCTTGCGGCGGCACCACCACCGTCATTCCCTTCGCCGCACAATACCGCGGCATGTCGCTGCGGCAGGTGGTTAAGGACTATCACGCTTGCGCGGAGCCCAAGGCCGCGGTCGACTACGCCTTCCATCTGATCATTTCCGATCCGACCGACCAGGTCACCGGCCAGGAGCTGCCCGCGCTGATCAAGGCCGGCTACACGTCGTTCAAGATCTATACCACCTATGACGCGCTCAAGCTCGATGACCGGCAGATTCTCGAGGTGCTGTCGACG
The DNA here is from genome assembly GCA_046725125.1 of Pseudomonadota bacterium. Lineage (GTDB taxonomy): Bacteria > Pseudomonadota > Alphaproteobacteria > Rhizobiales > Xanthobacteraceae > VAZQ01. The sequence continues at coordinate 713 of JBKOXY010000528.1, forward strand.
GCGCGGCGCGAGCGCGCGCTGGTCATGGTCCACGCGGAGAACCACGACGTGATCTCGTGGCTGAGTGAGAAACTGCTCGCGGCAGGGCACAGCGCGCCGCGCTTTCATGGCATGGCGCACGCCCCGATCGCCGAGCGCGAGGCGACGTCGCGGGCGATCTCGTTGGCCGAGCTGGTCGACGTGCCGATCCTGATCGTGCACGTCTCTGCGCGCGAGGCGATGGAGCAAATCCGTTTGGCCAAGGCGCGCGGGCTCAAGGTCTACGGCGAGACCTGCCCGCAATACCTCTTCCTCACCACGGACGATCTCGACCGGCCGGGTTTCGAGGGCGCGAAATACATGTGCAGTCCCCCACCCCGCGACAAGGCGAACCAAGAGGCGATTTGGCAAGGGCTCGTGACCGGCGTGTTCGACGTCTTCTCGTCCGATCACGCCGGCTACCGCTACGACGATCCGGAAGGGAAGATGAAGCACGGCCGAAATGCGCCCTTCAAGAAGGTGGCGAATGGGGTTCCAGGCCTCGAAGTGCGCACCGCGCTCCTTTTTTCGGAAGGCGTCGGCAAGGGGCGCATCGATCTTCCAAAATTCGTCGCGCTGACCGCGACTAACGCCGCCAAGCTCTACGGCCTTTATCCACGCAAGGGCACCGTCGCGGTCGGCAGCGACGCCGATCTCGCGATCTGGGATCCGGACAAGGACGTGACCATCACGCAATCGATGATCCACGACGCGATGGACTACACGCCCTACGAAGGCAGGACGATCAGGGGCTGGCCGATCACCACCCTGGTGCGCGGAGAAGTCGTCGCCGAGGCGGGCGGGTTCGTCGGCGCCGCCGGCAAAGGCCGCTTCCTCAAATGCGATATTTCACCCGCGGCGGCGCCGCTCGGCCGTCGCACCATCGCCTTCGATCCGGCAACGGGGTCGGCGGAGCCGAGCAGGCACGCCGATCACGCACATTGAGCCACCGCGATCACAATCCTCGCGATCGTCTCGTCCGTGACGTATCTCGCGATTTCCTGGCTGGAGAACGCCGTGATGCAGCAGCGATCACCCGAGCTTGCGCGGCCGGGGAGAAGTGCGCAGGACGGACGATATGGAAAATCGGCGCGGTTCTTCGCAGATCAGTCCGGCTTCACGCCCGAGAACTTCACGACTTTCGCCCACTTCTCGGTTTCGTCCGCGATGAGCTTTCCGAATTGAGCCGGGGTCATTGGCATCGGCACACCGCCGAGCTGCACGAGCCGCGCCTCGAGCTTCGGATCGGCGAGCACCGCGTTCACCGCCGTATTGAGCGTGTCGACGATCTCGCGCGGCGTGCCCTTGGGCGCCACGATACCGTACCAGACCACCGCCTCGTAGCCCGGGACCGTTTCGGCGATCGTCGGCACGTCCGGGATCGCGGCCGCACGCTTGCCCGCCGTAACGCCCAGCGCCCGCAGCGTGCCAGCCTTAATGTGCTCAACTGAGCCGGGCAGGTTGTCGAACATGACCTGGACGCGGTTGCTGAGCAGGTCCTGCATCGCGGGCGCCGAGCCGCGGTAAGGCACATGCTGCATGTTGATGCCCGTCATGACCTTGAACAATTCGCCGGACATGTGCACCGACGTGCCGCTGCCCGACGAGGCCATGTTGATCTTGCCAGGATTGGCTTTGGCGTAGGCGATGAACTCGGCGACGGTCTTGGCCGGCACGTCCGGATGCACCACCATCACGTTGGTGAGCAGCATCGTGCCGGCGACCGGCGCACTGTCGCGAACGAAATCGAACGACAGCGTGTCGTAGAGCGACGCATTGATGGCATTGTTGGGAGCGGCAAAGCCGATGGTATAGCCGTCGGGCGGCGCGCTCAGCACCGCCGCCATGCCAATATTTCCGCCAGCACCGACTTTGTTCTCGATGAGGACCTGCTGGCCCAAGCGCTCCGACAGGTATTGTCCGATGATGCGTGCCACGGTGTCGTTCGGCCCCCCGGCAGTGAACGATACGATCCAATGTACTGGCCGCGTCGGATAGGTCTGCGCCCATACGATGCGTGGGACGGCCGGCAGCGCGGCAGCAATACCTGCCAGATGCAGAAATTGACGGCGGGGAAGTTTCATCGTGCTCCTCTTCGTAAACTGAGGGCAGCCCGCCAAGCGGGCTGCCGCAAGGATGCTGCACGATCGATCGGGATGAGTAAAGCAAAACGGATTCGGCCGGGTATCCTCGCGAGATCAATCGGCCTTGGCGCCCGAGAACTTCACCACCTTGGCCCACTTCTGCGTTTCATCGGAGATGAACGTGCCGAAGTCGGCGGACGAGCCGGTGAGCATCATGCCCCCGAGTTCGGTTAGCCTCGTCTTCAGCTTGGGATCAGCGAGGCCGGCATTGATCTCCTTGTTGAGCCTGTCGACGACTTCGGCAGGGGTGTGCTTCGGCGCGCCGACGCCATACCAGGTGCTTGCATCGTAACCCGCCACGATATCGCCCACGCTTGGCAGCTCCGGCAGCGCCTCCGAGCGGGTCGCGGTCGTGACCGCCAGTGGCCGCAACTGGCCGGCTTTGACGTATCCGATGGAGGACGGCATGGGGTCGAAGGCGACCTGCACCTGTCCGCCGAGCAGATCGGTAAGCATGGGGCCCGCACCGCGATAGGGCACGTGAAGCATGTCGACGCCCGTCATCATCTTGAACAGCTCGCCGGAGACGTGGAGCGTCGTCCCAATCCCGCCCGAGCCCATGTTGATCTTGCCGGGGTGGGCTTTGGCATAGGCGATGAACTCTGCAACTGTCTTCACCGGGACCGATGGATGAACCTCCATAATGAGAGGCACGCGGATGATGCCGCAAACCGGCGCGATGTCGCGGATGAAATTGAAATTAAGCTTCTCGTAGAGCGTCGCGTTGATCGCGTTGGTCGCGCCGACCAGCAGAAGCGTATAGCCATCCGGCGGCGCATTCACGACGCCTTCGGCCGCGATATTGCTACCGGCGCCCGCCCGGTTGTCGACGACAACTTGCTGACCGAGCCGCTCGGAGAGCCACTGCGCCATCACTCGCGCTGTAATGTCGGTCGGACCGCCAGCGGGAAATCCAACGATCAAGCGCACCGGCCGCGACGGGTAGGCTTGCGCCGTTGCGACGCGTGAGAGGGCCGGAAGCACCGCAGCACCTGCTGCCAGATGCAGAAATTGTCGGCGCGGAACTTTCATCGTGCTCCCCTTCGGGGCCTGAGCGCAGCCTGTCAGGCTGACCCAAGGATGCTGCACGATCGATCCGGATCAGTAAAGGAAAACGGGGCGAGCCAGCGCCTGCGAGCGCAGCGCGAAAATTTGCGTCGCCTCACGTCTCACGCTTCGACCTTCAGTCGGGCCGCCGGAAGTGGCCGCCGTCAGCAACCGATCAGGAACCGGTCGGCAGCGGCGGCCCCTCTCCCGGGCCCTTCGCAACAGCTTGATCAATCCCGGTCAGTAGCCGGTGGTGCCGAAGCGATAGTTGATGCCCACCATGAAGCTGTTGATGTTCTGCTTGATATTGATCGGGAACGTCGCTCCGCCTACGATCGGCGTGAAGGTCACTCCCGGCGTGCCGAAGTCGAGATAGTTGTATTCGGCGAACGCCGTCCAGTTGCCAGCGAAGGCCCATTCGACGCCGCCGCCGACAGTCCATCCCGATGGTGTCGGGCTCGCGTTTGCAAGCGCGATGCCAGGGACGGCCGTGAGAGTGTAGTCGTCGCGCACCCATGCGCCGCCGCCCTTGGCATAAACCAGCACCGCGGGGGCGGCGGTCACGCCGACCCGACCCGTCACGGTGGCGAGCCATGGGATCTTGGAATTGACGACGAATAGGCCGGAGGGATCGGTGTCGCTCCCCTCCATGGCGGAGCCATCGAACATACCCTGGACGCCGAACACCCATACCCCGGCCTGATAGTCGCAGCCGATTTGACCGCCTCCGATGAATCCGCTGGCGGTGTGCGAGCCGAGGTCGGCCCCGATCACGCCGGTAACTGCACCGGCGACATCGTTTGAGGTCTGCGAAGCCCAGCCGCCACCGATATTGGCGCCGATGTAGCAGCTGCTCCAGGAAAAGACCGGAGGTGGCGGCGGCGGAGGCTGGTACGGAGCGGGCGCTCTGGCCCCCAAGTCCGCGGCGCTCGCGGAGCCCGCGAGCGCAGCAAGCGTGGCGGCAGCAAGCGTGAGACGTGCAGCAGTGACGAACGATCGCGTGTACATGATACGTGATCCCCTATCGATCGCCCCACTTCACGGGCTCTTCCTACTCCCACTCGTTGTTGCGAGTCTGTGACCTTTCGATCACACGTCAAATGAATTGCGAGCGCAGTCCGTTTTTGGATAAAAGGTGATGTCTTTTTAACGCACGGTTTACGCTAGCGTTAGGTTCGCAGGAACGGCGTACCGTCTCGGCCTCGATGCAACGATCCTTGAATGGCACTGCATCGCGATTGCATCCTGTGAAAGGTCGTTTTGGAGGATTGGCATCACGCCTCGCCGCTCTGGCGGACATCGGCGCCTTCATCCTATGCTCGAGACCGATGCCGACATGCGGCCGCAAGCGCAGCCCGCCTGCCACCCGCGACGGGCGCGCGGCAGGACGTGATCGATTTGTAGGAACGGCCAGATGAAAGCTTACGTGCCCATCTCGACGGCGCCATGCTTGGCGGAAACGAAGCAGTCAGCGCCATTATCGATTCAGCCGGCAACGAAACAGTCCGCACCATTATCAATTCAGCCCGGAACGACGATGCTGACACTGAATAAAATGTGCCAAGAGAATGCA
>JBKOXY010000310.1:0-13599 GCA_046725125.1 Pseudomonadota bacterium
CGGAGGCGGGCTTGGCGAGAACCGGGACCCCGGCGATGAGCGATACCGCCGCCTTCTCCCACAGCCCCCAACTCGGGAAATTGAAGGCGTTGATGTGAATGGCGACGCCGCGGCGCGGCGCCATCAGATGGATGGCCTGATAATTCTCGGCCTTGGCGAGCCGCACTGGCTTTTCGTCGAGCAGCATGCGCGCGTCGCCGAGGCTGCCGCCGAGCCGGGCGTAATATTTCAGCGTCCCGATGCCGCCATCGATGTCGATCGCCGCGTCCGCCTTCGTGTTGCCGGAATTGGCGATGGCGATATCTTCATAGCGCGCGCGGTTGGCGACCAGCACGTCAGCTACGGCGCCGACGAGCTTGCCGCGCTCGGCGTAGCTCAGGTTTCGCAGGCCGCCCTGCCCTTGCGTGCGCGCGAATACGAGCGCCCCCTTAAGATCGACGCCCTTCGCCGAAACCGTCGCCAGCTCGTCGCCCTTGACCGGATCGACCAGCCTGGTCTCGATCCCCTCCCCGCGCAGCCAACGACCGGACAGATAGCTCTCGAGATTCTCTGGCGCTGAACTCATGACTCGCTCCCTTGGGCGCGCAACTGAGTATCGATGGCGGGATCGCGGTGCGCTCCCTTGCACCGCGAAGGGTCAAAAGGCCTCCGTTGCGGCAGCGTAGCGCGGATGGAGCGGCGGCGAAATCCGTCGTCTCACCGCGTGACGAGACCGCTCACGATTTCTTGTGGGCGTGCGCGGGCTCGGGCTTGCTGAGCATGTGACCGCAGCCGGCCTTGTTCGCCCAATATTCCCAGGCCCGCCAGGTTTCCGCCGAATAGGGGCTGTAACCGCGGTTGCGCGCATCGATCTCGCCTTGCCGCAGATATTTGATTTCACCACCCAATTGCTTGGCGTGCAGGAGCGCGCGCGCGTTGCGCGGCAGATAGACCGACATCCGAACCACCTCGATGAGCGAACGCGCCGCCGAAGCAAAGCCGTGACCCCGCATCAATGCGACATTGTTGTCGGCGAGACATTTCGCCAGATCGCGGCCCTGCTCCATGTTGGTGACCAGCAGGTTGGTGTCGCCGAATTTGTCGGCGATGTCCCACACCGGCACGTTGGCGCCGATGAAGCTGCCGGAATGAATCACCGGGCGAAGCGGCGTCGCCTGCGCGATCCCGAACGGCAGAATGTCCTCCGCGTGGGCGTGGACGACCGAATGGATATCGGGCCGCGCTTCGTAGATGGCGGCGTGGATGAATCGTTCGAGATAGAGCGCACGTTTTTCGTCACCCACCGGCTGTCCGTCGAGGCCCAATTCGACGATGTCGTGGCGCTCCACCAGCTCGGGTGCGAGCGAGCGGGCGAGGAAAAAGTGCTTTGGATTGTCGGGATTGCGGATGCTGACATGGCCGTAAGCGTCCACCACCTCCTCTCGCGCGAGGATGCGATTGGCGATGACGAGGTCTTGAATGACGGTGTCGAGATTGCTCATGGCTGGCTGACCCGAGGTGACGTGGTCTTCGGTTAAGGATGAGGGCTGGTTGTCCTAGTAGGTCGGAACGAAGAGATCATCCACCGCAACGGGCGCGGCGATCAACGACTGATCGGTGAGATAGGTGACGAAGGCTTCGAGCGTTGGCCGGTTGGGCTCAAGGCCGTACGGCCACGGATCGCCGTCGAACAGCTCGTAAATTTCGTCGATGTCGCGCATGAGGAACGGCGTCATGTAGCGGAGTGCGCGCAGATTGAACATTTTCTCGAGCGCGATCTTTTTGGATTCGCAAAACGCGTTGTACAGACTCGTGGCAATAAAGGGATATCTCTCGTAGAGTTGTTTGCGGATGGCAACGAGATGCATGATCGGGTAGATCTTCGTGCGCTTGTAGAACGCCTTTTCGAGCTCCGCGTAATTCGGGAACAGCCGCACGATGTCCGGGTTGCTGCGGATCGCCTCGGGCAGGCTCGTGCCCAGCGTCGCGTCGACAGCGCGCTCCTCGATCAGATCGCTCATCGATTTGTTCGAGGTGTTTTGCTCGATCGGCATGGGCTCGAGCAGCGGCAGCACGGTCGGACTGCCGTGCGCGCCGCCGGTGTTCATCGCCCCCTGAACCCAACGGACCTTCCTGAGATCGACGCCGTATTCGTGCTGCAGCAGCCCATTGATGTAGATGGCCGCGGTCATGGTGAACAAAGGGACGCCCACGCGCTTGCCCTCGAGGTCCTTGGGGGTCTTGATGCCGGCCTGGCGGTGGACGGCAATGAAGCCGTGGCGAAACGCGCGCGACGGAAAGACCGGAATGGCGACGAACGGGCACTGCTTGCGGGCGAAGCGCTGCACGAACTCCGAGCTCGAAAACTCTGCGACATCGAATTCCTCGCCGCCCGCCATCCGGTCGAAGATCGGTCGCGGCTGATCGATGGCGATGAAGTTGAGGTCGATGCCCTCGACCTTGACCTCGCCGGTGTAGAGCGGCTGCATGCGGTCGTAGAGCCCGCACGCGAACGAAAGCTGCAACTTGGCCATTTGTTGGCTGTCCCCGGTGCTCTTGAGCAAGGCGTCAGCCTTAGCACGCGCGCTCGGCGGGCGAAAACCCCGGTTGGCTCGTTCCCGATCGCGGCGTATGACCCACAACGCGGAAATGACGACAGGCGAAGGACATGACGACACGAGAGGCCTCGCACGCGGCTGAACCGGGCGTCGTCGAGCAGCTCGCGGCGCGGGTACTCGCGATGCAGGCGCGCGACTTATCGCAAGCCGCCATCCTCCAGGCCAAGCTTCTGCTGCTCGACACCATCGGCTGCGGCTTTGCGGCACTTGGCGAGCAATCCGCGCGCGCCCTGCTTGCGGTGGTGGAGACATCGGGCGGCGCGCCGCAATGCACGGTCATCGGCCGCGCGCGGCGGACCACCGCGCCCAACGCTGTGCTCGCCAACGGCGCGCTCGTGCGCATCCTCGACTTCAACGACTACGTCAACGCCAAGGGCGGCGACCTCGGCGGCCATCCCAGCGACAACATTCCGGTGGCGCTCGCGGCCGGCGAGCTCGCCGGCGCGTGCGGGCGCGAAGTCGTCGCCGCGGTGGTGCTCGGCTACGAGATTTTCGGCCGCTGCAAGGAGCTGATGGAGCGCGATTCCGCCTGGGACGGCGTCACGGTCTCGGGTCTGGCGGCGCCCGCGATGGCGGGCCGCCTGATGGGGTTCGACCGCGGACGTCTTGCCCACGCCATCGCGCTCAGCGCAGCGCGTGCCGCGACCTCGACCGCGGTGCGCTTCGGCGACATTTCCGCCGCCAAGTCCATTGCCAACGCGCTCGTGGCCCAAAACGGCATGCAAGCAGCGCTATTGGCGGAGCGCGGCATCACCGGGCCGCTCGATCTGTTCGAGAACCCGCGCGGGATGCGCGAGGTTTTTTGCAAGGGCGACGCAGCGGCGGCCCTGACCGCGCCGCTGCCGGCCGAAAGCTACATCATGGCCGCCAACGTCAAGGCCTTCCCCTGCTTGGCTACGGGACAAAGCGTGGTCGCCGCCGGCATCGAGATGCATCGTCGTCTGCGCGGCGCCGTCGGCCGGTTGGCCGGCTTCAGGCTCGTCATCCCCGACACGCCGGGACTGCGTCGGCAGAAGGACGATCCCGGCCGCATAAAGCCGGCTTCGCGCGAGGCCGCGGACCACAGCTTCAATTTTCTGGCCGCCGTCGCGCTCATCGACGGGGAGTTCGGGCTTGCCCAGTTCGACGGCGAGCGCTGGAACGATCCGAAGGTCTGCGCCTTGATGGCGCGGCTCGAGATCGTCAACGATAGCGCGTGGAATAGACGCGCCCCGGATAGCTATCCGTGCTCGCTCGAGGTCCGGACCGAGGACGGACGCGAGGAGGTGGTGGAGGTTCCCTACCCGCCTGGCTGCTCGCGCGGCCGGCTCGAGGCCGAGACCGTGATCAAGAAATTCGGCGCCCTCACTGCGCCCCATCTTGCCCAACCCGCGCGCGATCGTATCGTCGAGGCCGCGATGGCGCTCGATGAGAGCGCGTCCTGCGCCGAGCTGATGGCGGCGCTGGCAACGGAAAGCGCCGCGATGCCGGAGCGCTCCCGCTCCCCGTCGGGGAGTCGGTTGGGGTGAGGCAGTCACCTTCCAGCGTGCGCACGGCGGCGCGGCAGGGTTTTGCGAGCACGCACGCGGGAACCGCTGAACAAGCGCGACAATTCCCGCGTCGACGGAATGCGCCGGCGCAGCGAGAGCGATTCGGTCTCGTCTGCGGCCAGGTTCGCAATGAGCGCCAGCAGCGTCCGTCGCGTCGCCGCGATGTCGCCGGGGTCGACGCGGCGCAGGGCGACCGCGTTGACCTCTTCGGCCAACGGAACGAGCTTGGTTTTGAGCGCGCGCCCCTTAGGGGTCAGATAGACATGAACTTCCTTGCGGTTCGTCGGGCTCGGCTGGCGCGCAACGTATCCCAGTTTTTCCATGGCGTTGAGCGCCGAGAACGTGGTCGGCTCCATGACCCCCGCCTCGTCGCTCAGCTGCCGTTGCGTAAGGCCTTCGGCCTCCCACAGAATGCGCAGGAAGGTCCAGTGCCCATACGAGACCGAGTGTTCGGTGAGCCGCATCTGCAAGGCGCGGGCGAGGCCTCTCGCCGCATGCTTGACGAGATGCGCCAGCCGATCATTGGGAACCGCCTCCTGCCAATGCCGCAGCATCTGCCGGGTCACCGCCTCGCCGGCGCCGCGCGAACGGTTCGCGACCATCTTCTCGATCTCCCAGGCGTGACCCGTAACTCGACAGGTCAGGCCAAAATTGCTAGCATACTTAGAGGGCTAAGTATGACACCTGCGCGGCCCCATTGTCGAGGTAAGCCATGAATAAGCCGATCGCTGACATCGCGCACCCCAAGATGCTGCTCGACCCCTACGCCGCCTGGGCGGCGAAAGAAGGCGTGCCGATCACCGAGGATTTCGGCGTCGACCTGCTCGAGGTTTCGACCGCGCCGTGGCCGCGCTTCGGGATCGACGGCGGCCTCGTCCACCTCAAGGGCCGTGGCGACTTCGTCTCGATCTTCGTGCTCGAGCTCGCCCCCGGCGCGAAGTCGGCGCCGCAGAAGCATCTGTTCGAAGAAGTCGTCTACGTGCTGTCCGGGCATGGCAACACCACCATCGAGACAAGCGACGGACGCAAGCACAGCTTCGAATGGGGCCCCAAGAGCCTGTTCGCGCTGCCGCTCAATGCCCGCTATCAGCACTTCAATTCGAGCGGTCGCGAGCACGCGCGGCTCGCCTCGACCAACAATCTCGCGCTTATGCTCAACCTCTTCCACAACGATACCTTCGTGTTCGACAACGATTACGACTTTCCCGAACGCCAGGGAGCGGCCAAATATTTCAGCGGCGAGGGCGAGTTCATTCCGGTGCGGCCGGGCCGCAACATGTGGGAGACCAATTTCGTCCCCGATCTCGCCGGTTTCGAACTCAAGACTTGGGAGCAGCGCGGCGCCGGCGGATCGAACATGATGTTCATCCTCGCCGACGGCACCATGCACGCCCACACCTCGCAGATGCCGGTCGGCACCTACAAGAAAGCCCATCGCCACGGCCCCGACTTCCACGTCTTTGCCGTCACCGGGCACGGCTTCTCGCTGCTTTGGTACGAAGGCGCAAAGGACTTCGTGCGCATCGATTGGAAGCATGGCTGGGTGTTCGCGCCGCCGGACCAGATGTTCCACCAGCACTTCAACACTGCGCCCGATCCCGCGCGCTACCTCGCCGTCGCGTTCGGCAGCCTGCGCTACCCGTTCACCACCGACAAGCGACGTGTCTTCTTGGGGATGGACGTGAGCGTCAAGGACGGCGGCTGCCAGATCGAATACGAGCACCAGGACCCGCGCATCCACGGAATTTATCTCAAGGAGCTCGGCAAGCACGGCGTGACGTCCGGCATGGCAAAGTTCATCGACGAGCGGCCCTACGCCAAGGCTCCGGCCTAGTGCGGTGGGTTTGAAGATCCCACCATGTAACCGCAAGCTCGCTTAGGAACTTCAAATCCAAGAGCCGCACCAGACTCATAGTTTGCTACTAGCGCCGATGCACGATCTCGAATTCGAGCACCTTCATGTCAGCCCCGACGACGTCGCGGTCAACGAGGTCGCCTGGGCCGCTGACAATGTCGAGCTGACGACGGTCGGGATCGATATCGGCTCGTCAACCTCGCATCTGATGTTCGCGCGCGTGCACCTGCAGCGGCTCTCGACCGCGCTGTCGAGCCGTTTCGTCGTCGTCGAGCGAAAAATCCTCTGGCAATCGCCGATTTTGCTGACGCCCTACCGGCCCGACTACACCATCGACGTCGACGATCTCGCCGGCTTCATCGGCGGCTGCTACGCCTATGCCGGCGTCGAGCGCGAGAAGGTCGACAGCGGCGCCGTCATCTTGACCGGCGAGGCGCTCAAGCGCCGCAACGCGCGCGCCATCGCGGATCTCTTTTCCGAGGAAGCCGGCAAGTTCGTCTGCGCCTCGGCCGGCCACCACATGGAATGCCAGATGGCGGCCCACGGGTCGGGCGCCGTCGCGCTCTCGCGCGGACACAACGCGATGCTGCTCAATGTCGACATCGGCGGCGGCACGACCAAATTCGCGCTGATCGACAAGGGCCGCATCCTAGCCACCTGCGCCATTGCCGTGGGCGGCCGGCTGACCGTCGAAGACGATGCGGACGGCCTCACGCGCATCGAAGCGCCGGCCGAGCAAATTGCCAAGGCTCTCGGCATCGAGCTCGCACTCGGTACGCCACTCGCGCCGGAGAACCGCCAGCGCATCGCCGCGCGCATGGCTCGCATGATCATGGGGCTGATCGATCTGCGCCAACCCGGTGAGCTTGCCCGGGCGCTGCTCGTGACCGAGGCCTGGCCGGCCGATCTCGCCAACAAAAGCATCGATGCCATCACCTTTTCCGGCGGCGTCGCGGAATATCTCTACAAGCGGGAAACGCGGCGCTTCGGCGATCTCGGCTCCGACCTTGCCGAGGAGCTGCGCCATCTGCTGGCGCATCGGCGCGACCTTGCTCCGGTCTGGGACCCGGGCCAAGGCATTCGCGCCACCGTCATCGGCGCCGCGCAATTCTCGGTCCAGATCAGCGGCAACACCATCCTGATCGCCGATCCCGGCAAGCTGCCGCTCCAAAACCTGCCGGTGCTGTCGTGCAACTTCGCTCTGGACGGTGAGGTCAATGCCGGCGCCGTCGCCGCCGCCATGCGCAGCGCGCTCACGCGCGCCGACTTCGAGGAAGGGGAAAGCCCGATCGCGCTCTCGTTTCCGTGGCGCGGCGATCCCTCGCATGGGCGCTTGCACGCGGTCGCGACCGGCATTTGCGCCGCGCTGCCGCGGACGCTGCAAGAGGACATGCCGCTGGTGCTCCTGATCGACGGCGATGTGGGCAAGAGCCTCGGCCGCATCATCCTGCACGAGATTGCGCCCGCCGCCGACGTGATCGCGATTGACGGCGTGCAGCTCAAGGAATTCGATTACGTCGACATCGGGAGCGTCATCGAGCTCACCAACGTGGTACCGATCATCATCAAGTCGCTGCTGTTCAAATAACCCCGCGCGCCACCGCGCGAGCGAAAGCGCAAAGAGGAGGCCCTATGCCTGCCAAAAAGCCCGCCAAGAAGATGCCGCCGCCCCGCGTCCCCGTTCTCGCCGAAGATAAGCTTACGCCCGCCCAGCGCGCGCTGCTCGACTCGATCCGCTCCGGCCCACGCGGCGGCAGCACGACCATCCGCGGGCCGTTCGCGGTGTTCTTGCATGCTCCGGCCTTCGGGGAGCTGGCGCAGCAACTCGGCGGTCATTGCCGCTTCAAGACGGCGGTGGCGCCGCGGCTCTCCGAATTCGCCATCTTGGCCACGGCAAAGCTGTGGCGCGCGCAATACGAGTGGTTCGCCCACGTGCCCCAGGCCGAGCGCGCGGGCGTCAAACCGGAGACGATCCGCGATCTGCACAAGGGGCGCGTGCCGAAATCGGCCCCGAAGGACGAGCGCGCAATCTACGACTTCATCCAGGAGCTCTACAAGACGCGGCGCGTCAGCGATAAGACGTTCGAGCGCGTGCGTGCCGTTCTCGGCGAGGCTGCGACCGTCGAGTTCGTGGGCATCCTCGGTTACTACGCGCTGATATCGATGATCCTCAACGTCTTTCGCATGTCGCCCCCGGCAGGCGAGCCGCTCCCATTTGCGGAGACGTAGCGAAGGCGCTGACGCAGACGCCGCCCGATGGCGGCGATCGTCTTGGTGGCAAACGGTCGCAAGGATTGCTGTTGCACGTAAATGTTTGGTAGTTCTCTACTGGCTGCGCTGAACTTAAGCTGGCCGCTCGCCGGGAGCCCGGCCCCTGTCGTCCAGCGGCGCAAACAATGGCGGAATGGCACGCTATTTGCTGTTTATTTGCTGCAGATATTCCCAAAGTGACAGAGGGGCTGACCATGAAGCGACGAGGGTTGATTGCATTTGCCGCCGCTGGCGTGATCATCGGCGGAGCTTGGCTCATCACAGCAACCGCCATCCGCGCGCAGCAGCCGCCGGCGCCCGCCGCACCGCCCACTCAGGCGGTGCCACCAATCGGGCCGGCCGATCCGAACTTGCGGATCGTGCTGTCGCCTGACGGCAAGAAGGTACATCTCTTACCGGCCACGCTGGAAACCACCCAATGGGGCTGGTTCGACAACGCCCAACCCCCGGTGCTGCGCATCAATAGTGGCGACATCGTCGTGCTCGAGACGATGATGCATAGCCACAACCAGGTCATTCCCGGCACCACGATCGATCAGATTAAGAAGCTGCGAACTGACTATCCGGGCCGCGGACCGCACACGGTCACCGGGCCGATCTATGTGGAAGGCGCGGAGCCCGGCGACGTCCTCAAGGTGACGATCAACAAGATCGTGCCGCGGGCCTACGCGGCGAACTTCAACGTGCCGGGCATGTTCGGGCAGTTCCCAAAGGACTACGCAGACGGCCAAGTGAAATACCTATATCTCGATTGGGACAAGAAGGTCACCGAGTTCCTGCCAGGCGTGCAAATTCCCCTGCGACCCTTCCCCGGCACGATCGGCGTGGCACGCAAAGAGCCCGGTCGCTACAGCACTGTGCCGCCGGGAGAATATGCCGGTAATATGGACATTCGTGATCTCACCGAGGGCACGACGCTCTACGTACCTGTGCACGTGCGTGGCGCATTGCTGTGGACCGGCGATTCACATGCCGCCCAAGGTAACGGCGAAGTCAACCTCACAGCGGTAGAGACCGCATACCGAGAGATGAATCTCACGCTTGAGGTGATCAAGGGCAAGCCGCTCGATTTCCCGCGCATCGAGACCAAAACGTCCTGGATCACCATGGGGTTTGATCAGGATCTCAACAAGGCATGGGATCAGGCAAAGGCGCAGACCATCAAATATCTCTCCGAACAGCGCAATGTTTCCGCCGATCAGGCGGCAAGACTGATGACCACGGTATCGGATTGTCGTGTGTCGCAGGTGGTCAACATCAAGAAGGGCATTCACTGCCTTAGCCCCAAGAACCCGTCAGCGCGCGAGGATATGGAGCGTCCGACCAAGGAAACCGCGAAATACTACGTTTCGCACGCGAAGGAGGCGGACCTGAACAAGGCCATGGATACGGCCTCGATGGGCATGATCAAGTGGCTCGAAAGCGAAAGGAAGATCGCGCGCCTCGATGCCTATGGGCTTGCCAGCGTCGCGATGGATTGTCGGATCGGTGCCATCTCGGATACCGAGAAGAACGTGCACTGCCTGCTGCCCAAGAGCGTGTTCGTTGCTCGCAGGTGATGGCCCCCGCAATCCGGACGTCGCGCGCGCACGGTTCGTACCGCGCGCCGCGCTCGCCAGCATCGTTGCGACGTTTCTCGTATCGTCGGCCGCACCGGCGCAGAACATGCGCGTCGTCGCGACGACCGGCGATCTTGCCAGCCTCGCACGGGCTGTGATCGGCGACCTCGCGCAGGTCGAGACCATCATCCCACCGGCAGCCGACCCGGAAGCTTTCGAACCGCGGCCTTCGGATCACGCAAGGCTCAAGGGCGCCTCGGTCGTCATCCGCGTCGGGCTCGGCTACGATCACTGGCTCGACAAGCTATTGTCGATGCACGGTGATGCCGCGATCAACCGCGGCGGCGCCGGATATGTCGACACATCCGTCGGCATTCCGCTGCTCGAGGTGAAGGGATCGAGCATCGATCCGGCGAACCGGGATGGGCACGCCCATGGCCTCGCCAACCCGCACTATTGGCTCGATCCCGCCAATGCCGAGATAATCACCGGCGCAATTGCAGAGGCCGGCATCCGTGTCGCGCCTGAAGCGGCTGCGAAAATCATCGCCAACCGCGACGGCTTTCTCGCTCGCCTCAAGGCGGATCTCGTGGCGTGGGAACAGCTTCTCGCCCCTCACCGCGCTGCACGCCTCATCGCCTATCACAACACCTGGCCCTATTTCGCGCGCCGCTTTCGGCTCAATATCGTCGATGTGATCGAGATCAAGGAGGGCGTGGCGCCAAGCCCGGCGCGGCTCGCCAAACTCGCAGCGACGATCCGCGAACAGAAAATACGCGTGATCGTGCACGAGCCGTTCGAGCCCGAAGAGGCATCGCAATTGCTCGCCCGGCGGACGGGCGCGGTGGTCGTGAAGCTCGCGCCGTCCGTCGGCAGCGTGCCTGCGGCCACCGACTTTCGGGCGCTGTTCGATTATAATGTCGCCACGCTGGCGCGGGCGCTGTCCGCCCCATCGAACTGAGCGCTGCATGTTTGAGGACGTCCTCGCATTCGCGGCATTGCCGCTCGCCGCAGCCATCGTCTTCACCGGTATTCATACTTGGTTTGGCCTGCAGGTGCTGCGGCGAAACGTGGTGTTTGCCGATCTTGCGCTCGCGCAGGTGTCGGCGCTGGGCGCCACGGTGGCCGTGGTCGCAGGCCACGCCGTTCAGAGCGCCGCCGGCTATGCCTACACGCTCATTTTCACTGCGGTGGGCGCTTTGCTGCTGACCGCCAGCCGTGGCTTTGCCCGCAGCGTGCGGCAGGAAGCCTTCATTGGCGTGCTCTATGTGGTCGCCACGGCTGCGACGGTGCTCGTCGTCGATCGCTCCCCGCAGGGCGCCGAGCACGTCAAAAAGATGCTGGTAGGCGGCATTCTGTCGGTGACCGCAGACGAGCTCGTAAAGTTTATCATTCTCTATAGCATCATCGGAGCGATTCATTGGCTCCTGCGACGACCCCTGCTGGCCGCAGCCGACCATATGGACACGCCAACCGACATTGGAAAATTCGCATTCTGGGATCTTGTTTTCTACTTGTCGTTCGGCGTGGTCGTCACCTCTTCGGTGGCCACCGCGGGTGTCTTGCTTGTCTTTTGCTTCCTGATCGTTCCGGCGCTAGTCGGCAGCTTATTCTCCTCCCACATCGGCGTGGCGCTGGTGATCGGTTGGATCGCCGGCGCGGCTGCGAGCGCGGCGGGAATATTCGGGTCCTTCCTGCTCGACGCGCCGACCGGCGCGGTCACGGTCGTGACGTTCGCCGCGGTTCTGGTGGTTGCCGGAGCGATACGCGCCTTCATCACGGCTCCCGCGGCGGAGCGCAGCCGCAATCGGCAACGCGGATTGCATGTGGGCGGGCTCGTCTTGTGCCTTCTGCTCGGCCTCTCCGGTGCTTGGGTCGTCGTCGCGCCGGCAGGCGATCATCCGATCCTTGCCATGATCGAAACAGCAACGGGAATCGGACCCGATCGATTCATGAGCCCGAGCGAGCGCGCGGAGTATCTGGAAGCCGCCGCGATCGAGCGCCGTCACAAGGGAGAGATCGATCGGCTCTATGACCGCGAGCGGCAATCCCGCTGGCAAGGCGACGAGCTTACTTCCGACGAGATTCGCCGCATCGGATCGATGCAACAGACCTTGACCGAGATGGGGCGCGGCGAGCGTTTTGTGATGGATTATCTGCGCACACGCGGGCGCGAGCGCGAACGCTGGTACGTAGGCCTGCCGCTCGCGGCGGTCGGATTTATCGCAGCCGCCACCATTGCCCGCAGGGCACGCCGCGCGCGGTGACGGCGCAATCCTCAGTGATGTTGCTCGCTCGCGGTCGGCGCCGTCGCGCCGAGCGCCTCGACCGTGTACTCGCGCCGGTCAGGCGGAGGCCGGATATCGGCGGCCGACCTGGCTCTGTCGGATGAGGGATTTGAGCACGTCAGCGCATCCCACCGGCGCAAAGCCGCGCGCGCGGTTTTTCTCGCCGATGAGGAACATGATGCGCTGTTGGTCGGCCAAGCGGCGATAGACTTCGGCGAGCGGCAAAGGCGGATCGCAGTCGCGGCTCGTCCCGCTTCTAATGCCATTGATCTCGATCACCGAAAAATTTTCCCCCCGCATGAGCTCGTCGGCCGAGGCGAAGCGCAAGTGGAACCGGCCGTAGTGGAATTCGCGCATGCTGCGCGCGATGGCGTCGAGCCGCGCTTCGAGCTCCGGCGTGACATGGCGCGACGCATCGCACCACTGTGTGCCCGCGCGAAAGGTCAGCGAGAGAATCCGGCCGCTCTGCGCACCCGGCAGCCGCGCATAAAGCACCGCGGCCTCGCCGCTGCAGGTCACGAACCGCTGAAGGATGAGCTTTTCTCCGGCAGGGAAATGGCGAAGATATTCGCGCAGCGCCAAAGCATCGTCGATCCGACATAGGCGATGGCGGCCGACGTCGGGCTTGGCGATCAGCGGAAACGCCAGTCCGGCGTCGGACAGCGATTGGCGAACCCGCTCGAGGTCGGCGAACAACGTACGCGGGCCGGCGCTGCGCGTCACCGTCACGAAATCGGCGATCCATCGCCGCTCGTTCGCTGCCACGTCGAGGAGATAGCCGCTTTTCGATTCGCCCCACATCCCTCCCATCGGATGGCACGGATTGGCAACCGTCGGCAGGGTCAGAGACCGGTATCGCGATGCAAAGCGGATCCAGCTCGCGATCAAGGGCAGGTAGAACAGGCCGAGCGGGATGCGATCCCTCGGCGCCACCTTGCCGACCTTGCGCAGCGGGACGTGGATCGGCCGTGTGTGGTCGGCGGACTTGGGCTCTTGCTGGAAGTTGAAAACCTGTCGACGGACGAATCCGATCGCCACCAACACGCAAAGCAGCAACGGCCACGCCCACCAACCAACACGGCCATCGAGCGTGTCGCCGAAGAAGACCACGATGCAGAGCATGAGCGGCAGATAGAGCGCGGACACCACCAGGCTTGCGACGGTGAAGCGCGCGAGCGGCACACGCCTCCATCCGCAGGCGACAAAGGCAACGAAGACGACGCCGGGCACCACGCGGCAGAGCGCGACGATCTCGAACAGATTGCGCTTGAGCATATCGGTGAAATTGCGCACCCGATCGTCGACCGCAAGGCGGCTGAGCCACGGCAGCCGCCTCGCACTTGCGCCAATCCCGTACAAAGCGAAGTCGCTCGCGACCATGCCGCCATAGATGCACAGCGCCACGAGCCCGACCGGCATGATGTCGTTCACGACGACATACGCCCCGAGGATGATGGCGAGGTCCTCGTGCGCGAATGGCAGGAACAGAAGCGAAAAAAA
>JBKOXY010000347.1:0-5838 GCA_046725125.1 Pseudomonadota bacterium
GAAGCGATGATGGCGGAGGCCGCCGACGTCAAGCGCGCCGCCAATCCGCACGAGGTGCTGCTCGTCGCCGACGCGCTCACCGGCCAGGATGCGGTCAACCTCGCGCGCGCCTTCAACGATCGCGTCGGCCTGACCGGGATCGTGCTCACGCGCGTCGACGGCGACGGCCGTGGCGGCGCCGCGCTCTCCATGCGCGCGGTGACGGGCAAGCCGATCAAGCTCATCGGCACCGGCGAGAAGATGGATGCGCTCGAGGATTTTTATCCCGCGCGCATCGCCGACCGAATCCTCGGCATGGGCGACATCATCACCCTGGTCGAGAAGGCGGCGGCGACGATCGACGCCGAGAAAGCGGCGCGCGTCGCCGAGAAGATGCGCAAGGGCGCCTTCGATCTCGCGGACTTGCGCGAGCAGCTCATGCAGATGCAGCAGATGGGCGGCATGGCCGGGCTGATGGGCATGCTGCCCGGCATCGCGAAAATGAAGAATCAGCTCGCATCGGCGAACCTCGACGAACGCGTGCTCAAGCGCCAGGTGGCGATCATCGATTCGATGACGCCGCAGGAGCGCAGGAACCCAGACGTGCTCAAGGCGAGCCGCAAGAAACGCATCGCCGCGGGCTCCGGCACCAGGGTCGAGGACGTCAACCGCATGCTCAAAATGCACCGCGGCATGGCCGACGTGATGAAGGCGATGGGCTCGGGCAAGCGCGGACCGATGGCGGGGTTGGCCAATATGCTCGGGCTGGGGGCCGGCATGCCGAGCGCGGAAGAGATGCAAAAGCTCGCGCAGAGACTGCCGGGCGGATTGCCCGGACTGCCGGGTAGCGCGCCGGGCGCTCCCGGCCTTCCTTCCACCATGCCCGGTCTGCCGCCGCAATTTCCCGGCGGTCCGTTGTTGCCGGGGCTTGGTGGCAAGCCTCCGGGCCTCGGCGGGCTGCCGGGATCGGGAAAGAAGAAGTGAACATTTCACGCATCCGCCGACGGTGAGATGCATCGACCAGAAAGGAACGAGCAGATGTCCCTGAAAATCCGTCTCGCCCGCGCCGGAACCAAGAAGCGGCCGGTCTATCACATCGTGATCGCGGACAGCCGCTCGCCGCGCGACGGCCGCTTCATCGAGCGGCTCGGTTATTTCAACCCGCTGTTGCCGAAGGATAAGACCGAGCGCCTCAAGCTCGATCTCGACAAGGTCAAGGCTTGGCTCGCCAAGGGCGCGCTGCCGACCGACCGCGTGCTGCGCTTCCTCGACCAGGCGGGCGTGATGAAACGCGAGAAACGCAACAATCCGATCCGTGCGGTTCCGCGCAAGCAGCGCAAAGCGCAGGCCGAGGAAGCCGCCAAGGCTGCGGCAGCGGCCAAATCCGCGGCTGCCGCCGGCGGCGCGCCGGCAAGCTGACGCGCGCTTGCGCCGGATCATCGGACGTGGCCGAGCGCATCTGCGTCGCCCAGATCGGCGGGGCACACGGCCTTCTTGGCGAGGTGAAGCTCAAATCGTTCACCGCCGATCCCATGGCGGTGAGCAATTACGGGCCGCTCACCACCGAAGACGGCTCGGCCAGCTTCGAGATCGAAACGCTGCGCGCGGCCAAGGGTCATCTGGTCGCGCGCTTTCGCGGCGTCGGTGATCGCAGCGCGGCAGAGCGGCTCGCCAATCTCAGGCTGTTCGTGCCGCGCGAGCGCTTGCCGCCGCCCGCGGCCGACGAGTTCTACCACGCCGATCTCATCGGACTTCGCGCCGTGACCGCCGACGGCACCGAGATCGGCACGGTGGCGGCGGTCCACGATTTCGGCGCCGGCGATATCCTGGAACTGCGGCCACAAGCGGGGGGAAGCACTATGATGGTGCCGTTCACCGCCGCCTTCGTGCCCAGCGTCGACATCGCGGGCGGGCGCATCGTGGTGGCGCCACCTGAAGACGCGCCGGCAAACCGCGGCGCCGCTACGGAATCGGAGCACTAGAGCATGTTCGTATGGAGTGGAATCAGTGCAAGCGGCGAACTCGGTCTGCTCCCTCCCCCAACCAAACCCCGGCCTGCCGGGGTTTGGTCCCTGAAAAATTTGCCGGAAGCGGGCAAGCCCGCAGCCGGCTGGGGGAGGGTGGGGAGGGGGGTGATGCGGCGAGATAATGATGGCGCCGAATCGCGCGACCCCCACCCCAACCCCTCCCCACAAGGGGGAGGGGAACGCACCGAGTATGCAGCGATAACGTGCTTCAAGCACAAACGAAGATGCTTTAGCCAATCTGTTACATCGAGCATCATGTGGCGCGCGACCATTCTCACCATCTTCCCCGAGATGTTTCCGGGGCCGCTCGGCGTAAGCCTCGCGGGCAAGGCGCTCGCGGCCGGCCTGTGGACGCTCGAAGCCGTCGACATCCGCACGCACGCGACCGACAAGCACCGCTCCGTCGACGACACGCCCGCGGGCGGCGGACCCGGCATGGTGATGCGCCCCGACGTGCTCGCCCGCGCCGTGGACGCGGTAGCGCCCGCGGGCGATCCGCGCCCGCGCCTCGTGATGAGCGCGCGCGGAGTTCCGCTCACCCAAGGCCGGGTCGCAGCGCTCGCCAACGGGCCCGGCGCCGTCATCCTCTGCGGCCGCTTCGAGGGCGTCGACCAGCGCTTGATCGAAGGGCGCGGCTTCGAGGAGGTTTCGATCGGCGATTACGTGCTTTCGGGTGGGGAGATTGCAGCCTTCGCCCTGCTCGACGCCTGCGTCCGGCTCCTCCCCGGCGTCATGGGCAAGGAGGCCTCGGGCGCGGAGGAGAGCTTCAGCGACGGCCTGCTCGAATACCCGCAATATACCAGGCCGCAGCTCTGGGAGGGCCGTTCGATCCCCGCCGTCCTCACCTGCGGCGACCATGCCAAGGTCGCGGCCTGGCGCCGCGCCGAGGCCGAGCGGCTCACCCGCGCGCGCCGCCCGGATCTGTGGGCGGCCCATTTGGCCGGCGCCGGCAAGCCGAAAAGGCCCACTAAACGGCGCAGCAAGAAGCCCCGACGGGACGGGTGACAAAGCAGCGGCGGTGTCGTAGAAGCTCGCCCGACCCGCACGAACGATAAGAGCGCGCGCCTCAGGATATTCGCGCTGCCGCAGGAGAATTCCCATGAATTTGATTCACGAGCTCGAAAAAGAGCAGATTGCGAAGCTTTCCGCCGGCAAGGAGATCCCGGATTTCGCGCCGGGCGACACCGTCCTTGTCAATGTCAAGGTGGTCGAGGGCGACCGCGCCCGCATCCAGGCCTATGAGGGCGTTTGCATCGGCCGCGCGGGCGCTGGCCTCAACGAGAATTTCACCGTGCGCAAGATTTCCTACGGCGAGGGCGTGGAGCGCGTCTTTCCGCTCTATTCGCCGATGATCGACTCGATCAAGGTCGTGCGCCGCGGCAAGGTGCGCCGCGCCAAGCTCTATTACCTGCGCGGTCGCCGCGGCAAGGCCGCGCGCATCGGCGAGAAGCAGGATCACCACGCTGGCCACGAGGGCGCCGAGGCGGCGAAGAAGGCCGCCGAGTGAAGGCTTACGCCTTTGTGTCCCGGGCGCAGCGCAGCACCTCAAGGGCGTTTACGCCCGTCTTCGCGGGCTATGGTGGTGCGCTGCAGACACCGATCTCGGGTTTACCCGAGATCGGCGCTCAATGCGCGCAAGTCGGGTAAACCCGACTTGCGTGGACCGCTACGGCCCGTGACGGTCCCGGATCAGCGGTGCACCGCTACGCATAGCGCGTCGAAGACGCGCGTAAACGCGCTTATGGCTCCGCGCTGCACCGCATCCGGGACACGCTCTGACAGGCCATATCATTGCCTGCGAGATAGCACCGGCGGCTATTCGAGTTCCACCGTCGCGAAATCCGCCGGCAGGATGACTTCGAGCACCTCGCAATCGTCCGAGTAGTCGAGCACCACGTGCTCGATGCACGGCGGCTGGATCCATGCGCTTCCGGCCCGCATCACGATCGCGCCCTGGCCGTCGAGCTCGGTCTTGATCCAGCCTTTGAGCACGTAGACCATCTGGAAATCGACGTCGTGATAGTGGCGCTTGGAGACCTCTTCCGGGCGGCAGGGCGGAACGAAGCGGATCACGTGGGCCCGCACCATCCCGTTGGTGGCTTGGGCGATGCCGAGATCGCGGTACTTCGCGTAGCGCCGCAGTCCGCCTTCGAAGTCTTCTTCCCGATGGTGGCTGACGACGAAGTGCTGCCGCGGCTTGGCCTGCCGTCTCGCCGCGCTCGTTGCCTTGGGCGCGGCGCGCCGCTTCGTCGCGGTTTTCCGTCGCGCCACTCGTGCTGAAGACCTCGCCTTGGTTCTGGCCATGGGCTCCTCCCGTATGGGAGGGCCATGCTAGCCGCTTCTCGGGTGGGAGAACAATGAACCGAGCGTCGCCCTTTTCCTCGCCGCGGCAAGGCGCTAAAGGACAACTATATATCCCTTACGACCACCGGCGGTTCCGGAGCATCCACAGCATGCCGCGCACGCTCTACGACAAGATCTGGGAAGACCATCTGGTGGATGAGCAGCCGGACGGCACCTGCCTCATCTATGTCGACCGCCATCTCGTGCACGAGGTGACCAGCCCGCAGGCGTTCGAAGGGCTGCGCCTATCCGGCCGCAAGGTGCGCGCCCCCGACAAGACGCTCTGCGTCGTCGACCACAATGTGCCGACCACCGACCGCAAGGCGCCCAACCCCGATCCCGAAAGCGCGGCGCAGATCGCATATCTGGCGGAAAACGCCAAGCTGTTCGGGCTCGAATACTTCGACGAGTTCGACAAGCGTCAGGGCATCGTCCACATCATCGGGCCGGAGCAAGGCTTCACGCTCCCCGGCACCACGCTCGTTTGCGGCGACAGCCACACCGCAACCCACGGCGCCTTCGGCGCGCTCGCCTACGGCATCGGCACCTCGGAAGTCGAACACGTGCTGGCGACGCAGACGCTGATCCTGACCAAGTCGAAGAACATGCGCGCCGTGGTCGACGGCAAGCTGCCCCCCGGCGTCGCCGCCAAGGACATCATCCTCGCCATCATCGGCGAGATCGGCACTGCCGGCGGCACGGGCCATGCCATCGAATATGCCGGCGAAGCGATCCGATCGCTGTCGATGGAAGGCCGCATGACCGTCTGCAACATGTCGGTCGAGGCCGGCGCCCGCGCGGGCTTCATCGCCCCGGACGAGAGGGCTTTCGCCTATCTCAAGGACCGGCCGCGATCGCCGAAAGGCAAGCTCTGGGACGAGGCCATGCGCTACTGGGAGACGCTGCGCTCGGACGAGGGCGCGCATTTCGACCGTGAGATCAGGCTCGACGC
The DNA here is from genome assembly GCA_046725125.1 of Pseudomonadota bacterium. Lineage (GTDB taxonomy): Bacteria > Pseudomonadota > Alphaproteobacteria > Rhizobiales > Xanthobacteraceae > VAZQ01. The sequence continues at coordinate 5,302 of JBKOXY010000347.1, forward strand.
CGCCAAGCTGCCGCCGCTGGTGACTTGGGGGACGAGCCCCGAGCAGGTCGTCTCGGTGGCCGGGCGGGTGCCGCGGCCGCAGGACATCGCCGACGAGAACAAGCGCCGCGCCGCCGTGACCTCGCTCGATTACATGGGCCTCATGGGCGGTGAGAAGATCACCGACATCGCGCTCGACCGCGTTTTCATCGGCTCCTGCACCAATGCGCGCATCGAGGATTTGCGCGCGGTCGCGCGCGTGGTCGACGGCAAGAGCGTCAAGCCGAGCGTCAAGGCGATGATCGTGCCGGGCTCCGGCTTGGTGAAGGAGCAAGCCGAGGCGGAAGGGCTCGACAAGATCTTCCTCAAAGCGGGCTTCGAGTGGCGCGAGCCCGGCTGCTCCATGTGCCTCGCCATGAATCCCGACAAGCTCTCACCGGGCGAGCGCTGCGCCTCGACCTCGAACCGCAATTTCGAGGGCCGCCAGGGCTACAAGGGTCGCACCCACCTGGTGTCGCCGGCGATGGCCGCCGCGGCCGCGATCGCGGGGCATTTCGT
>JBKOXY010000517.1:0-3855 GCA_046725125.1 Pseudomonadota bacterium
CTACTACGTCACGCAGCTATTGATGTGGCCGGCGAGCATTTTCGTGGTCGCGGCGTATAGCCGCGGCAATATCTGGCGCACGCTCAAGCATCCCATGCTGGTCGGTGTGAAAACCTGGGCGGTCGCGCACCTCATCTCCAATGGCGATCTCGGCTCGATCGTGCTGTTCGGCTCCTTTCTCGCGTGGGCCGGCTATGATCGCATCACGCTCAAACACCGAACCGATCCCGGCGCGCCAGCGATCCCGGTCGGTGGGCACCGCAACGACACGATCGCACTCGTGGTGGGCACCATCCTTTATCTCGCGCTGGGTTTCATCTTCCATCCCATCGTGGTCGGTGTCGCGGTCTTCGGCACGCCGGCGCACTAGGATTTTCGACAATGTCGGTACAAGACGAGATCAAGCGGCTGACCGCCCCCGACATCCGCGCGCGCAAGGGCGGCGAGCCGATCGTCTGCCTCACGTCCTACCACGCGCATACCGCGCGCCTGCTTGATCGCCACTGCGATCTCATTCTGGTCGGGGACTCGCTCGGCATGGTGATGCACGGGCTCGAAACCACGGTGCCGGTCACCCTCGATATGATGATCCTGCAGGGGCTCGCGGTGATGCGCGGATCGCAGCGGGCGCTGGTCGTCGTCGATATGCCGTTCGGCTCCTACGAGGCGTCCAAGGAGCAGGCCTTCATGTCGGCGGCGCGGGTGATGAAGGAGACCGGCTGCGGAGCAATCAAGCTCGAGGGCGGCCGCCGCATGGCCGAGACCATCGCTTTTCTGGTCGAGCGCGGCGTGCCGACCATGGGTCATATCGGTCTCACGCCGCAATCGATCAACACCATCGGTTCGTTCCGCGCCCAAGGTCGCAGCGAGGCGGATTGGGGGCCGATCGAGGACGATGCCCGGGCAGTCACCCAGGCCGGTGCCTTTGCCGTGGTGATCGAGGCGGTGGCCGAGCCGCTCGCCCGCCGCATCACGGCTGGCGTCGAAATCCCGACCATCGGCATCGGCGGAAGCGTGGCCTGCGACGGGCAGATCCTCGTGCTCGAGGACATGCTCGGGCTCTCCCCGCGGGTGCCGAAATTCGTCAAGCGCTATGGCGAGCTCGGTCCCTCGATCGAGGCCGCGGTTGCGGCCTACGCCGCGGACGTTCGCGCCCGCGCCTTCCCCGGCCCGGAGCATGTCTATCCGCTCCGGAAAAAGCCAAAGTAGCCTGGTTCCTCAATGGGTTGGAGGTAATGGCCACGATCCGGCTTTGCCTTGCCTGTGCCACATCGATAGGCTATTGCGCTTCGGTGGGTGCGTGCGAGCGCGGGGTTGGCGGGGACGTTCGTGTCCGACATCTTTCACGAAGTCGACGAGGAAGTCCGTCGAGAACAGCTCAAGAAGCTGTGGGACCGCTACGGCAATTATGCCGTCGCCGCAGCCGTTCTGCTGGTCGCGGCGGTTGCGGCTTGGCGCGGCTATATGTGGTGGGAGGGCAAGAAGGCCGCCGAGAGCGGCGCTGCTTTCGAGGCTGCCAGCACGCTCGCCGAAACCGGCAAACGCAGCGAGGCCGAGGCGGCTTTCGCCAAGATCGCGGTCGACGGCACGTCCGGATATCGTCATCTCGCACGCATGCGCGAAGCGGCCGAGCTTGCCCAGACCGACGCCAAGGCCGCGATCGCAGCCTACGACCAAATTGCCGCCGACGGTGCAGTCGGCCCAGCGCTGCAGGATCTGGCGGCGTTGCGCGCGGGCGCGCTCCTCATCGATGCCGGCTCCCTCGAAGAGGCGCGCCGGCGCCTCGAGCCGCTCGCGGCGAATGATCGCACCTTCCGCCACACCGCGCGCGAATTTCTGGTGCTAGCCGCTTGGCGCGCCGGCGACGCGACGGCGGCCAAGCACTGGTTCGATCTGATCATGACGGATGCGCAAACCCCACCCGCCACCCGCTCCCGCGTCGAGAAGCTGATGGCGCTGGGCACCAGCGCGAGCAAGAGTTGAGGGGCGCAGCATGAACCGCTTCGCGCGCATCGGCCTGACCGTCTTGGCGTTGTCGCTCGGCGTCCTGCTGGCGGGTTGTGAAGGCTTCGATCCGACCAGCTTCATGGATTCGGATTTTTTTAACACCAAGAAGCGGCTGCCGGGCGAACGCAAGCCAGTATTCCCGGAGGGAACGCCCGGCGTGACGCAAGGCGTGCCGAAGGAACTGGTCAAGGGCTATCAGCCTGCCGAGCAGGCCCAGGAATCTGTGCCCCAGGAGTCGCAGCCTACCGCGCAGGCGCAGCCGGCCGAGCCCGAGACCAAGGCCGAGAGCAAGCCGAAACCCAAGCCGAAGCCAAAAGTCGTGGCCAAGCCGAAAGACGAATCGGGGCCGACCGCCATCACCATTCGGCCGTCCCAGGAGCAATCGCAATCCCAGGCCCAATCGCAATCTCAGGCCCAATCGCAATCCCAGGCGCAACCGCAATCCCAGGTCCAGTGGCCTGATCCGCCGCCGATGCAGCGGCCGGCGGCCAGTGCCTGGCCCGGGTCGACGCAGCCGTCCGGTGGGGTCGCCTGGCCGGATCCGCCTGCGCCGCGCTGATTGCACTCATCGCTGCCACCGGGCATAGAGCGGCGTTAACAACGCGCTGCCCTTGGTCATGAGCTTCACGGTCGCCATTGTCGGACGGCCGAACGTCGGCAAGTCGACGCTGTTCAATCGCCTGGTCGGCAAGCGCCTCGCGTTGGTCGACGACCTTCCCGGGGTCACCCGCGATCGCCGCGAGGGCCGCGCGCGCCTCGGCGATCTCGCCTTCACTGCCATCGACACGGCGGGGCTTGCAGAGGCTGCGCCTGAAAGCCTGACCGGCCGCATGCAAGAGCAGACCGAGGCCGCGATCTCGACCGCCGATGCGGTGCTGTTCCTGATCGACGCGCGCGCGGGGACGACGCCAGCCGACCGCGCGTTCGCCGATCTCGTGCGCAAATCGGGCAAGCCTGCGATCCTCATCGCCAACAAGAGCGAGGGTAGCGCCGGCGAGGCCGGCGTGCTCGAGGCCTACGAGCTTGGTCTCGGCGAGCCGATCGCAATCTCGGCCGAACACGGCGAGGGGCTCGCTGATCTCTATGCAGGACTGCGCGCAGCACTGCCCGATGCCACCGCGCCGGCGGCAGAGGTGGAGCGACGCGACGCCGGCAGCGATATCGAACAAAACACCGCCGAGCGCAGACCGATCCGCATCGCCGTGGTCGGCCGCCCCAATTGCGGAAAATCGACGCTGGTCAATCGGCTGCTCGGCGAGGAGCGGCTGCTGACGGGGCCCGAGGCCGGCATCACCCGCGACGCTATCGCGGTCGATTTGACTTGGCAGGATCGACCCTTCCGCGTTCACGACACCGCTGGGCTACGGCGCCGTGCCCGGGTCGAGGAAAAGCTCGAAAAGCTGTCGGTTGCCGATGCGCTCAATGCCGTGCGTTTCGCCGAAGTGGTCGTCTTGCTGATCGACGCGCAAAAGCCGTTCGAGGAACAGGACCTTCGCATCGCCGATCTCATCGAGCGCGAGGGCCGCGCGCTGGTCATCGCCATGAACAAGTGGGACCTCATCGAACCGCGCCCCGGCGCCATCAAGAAACTTCGCGAAGAGACCGATCATTGGTTGCCTCAGGTCAAAGGCGTGCCGGTCGTCGCGGTGTCGGGCCTTACCGGCGCGGGGCTCGACCGGCTGATGCAGGCTGTCGTCGACGCGCATGCGCTCTGGAACCGGCGCGTGGGAACGAGTGCGCTCAACCGCTGGATCGCCGAGGCCGTCGCGTCCCATCCGCCGCCGGCGGTTTCGGGCCGGCGCATCCGGCTCGACTACATCACCCAGCCGAAAAGCCGGCCGCCGACCT
>JBKOXY010000009.1:0-4723 GCA_046725125.1 Pseudomonadota bacterium
CGCGCCGACGAGGTGATCGAGTGAGTGCGCCAGGCAAGCTGGTGCGATCCAGCCGGTGGAAGACCGGCCCAAGTAAGGGGCAGCGCCCGCTTGGTAGCGAGTGTTGCGTGACCCCTGGCGACAGTGGTCGCGAAGCGTACACAGCAATTGCGTGGGGTGTGGGATTGAGCCCCGAAAGATCAGACATCGCAGGGGCCGAGAGTTTTCATTCGCTCGAAGGCAACATGTGCGGCACCGTCATGCGAGGTGCTGACGCCCTGCCGGGGTCAAAGGCCACATCACATGCAAAAGGATCGCACCGGAACCTGGGATATCTCGTGTCTGGCCGCCGTCGTCGAGTGGTGTGAGTACGGCGGTCCGCATCGGGAAGGCGAGGAGCCGTAGCCGATGATGCACGGGCACGAGAAGTCGGACTCCGTCATAGTAGCTGCGAAGCCGGCGAACAAAGTGGCGCGCCCTGCCGTGGAGCAATCCGCAGCGGAGCCAGCCACAGCGGAGCCAGTGGAGCCAAGGGCGGAGACCAAGGGAAATGCGGACCAGCAAAGCACGTGCCGGGCGCGGAGCCGGATAAGCGTGTCACAGGCGCTGGAACGCATACGGAAAGTCGCGAGGGAAAGGAAGAAGGAGCGGTTCACCGCGCTCTTCCACCACATCAGCATCGACCTGCTCGAAGAGGCGTTCTACGAACTCAAGGAGGACGCAGCGCCGGGCGTGGATCGACTGACGTGGACGGATTACGAGGCAGACCTCGAGTGCAAGCTCGAGGACCTGCATGATCGGGTCCAGCGGGGAGCGTATCGGGCACTGCCGTCACGGCGGGTCTACATCCCCAAGCCGGATGGCCGGCAGCGCCCGCTCGCGGTCGCGGCCCTTGAGGACAAGATCGTCCAACGGGCGGTGGTCGCGCTGCTGAACGCGATCTACGAGGAAGACTTCCTCGGGTTCTCGTACGGATTCCGGCCTGGGCGCAGCACGCACGATGCGCTGGATGCGCTCTGTGTCGGGATCCACAGCAGGAAGGTGAGCTGGATACTGGACGCCGACATCCGATCGTTCTTGGAGACCGCCTCATAATGCCCCCTGGTTCATGGCCTTAGATCGAAGAGTTGGGATTGCCGGGTTATCACCTTGATCCGGAGTCCCTTTTGCTTGCCACGCGTGACGTGGACGGCTTCGAGTTCACCGCGCTTGACACGCTGCAACACCGTCTGGCGGGAGACGCCAAGCGCGCGCATTGCTTCTCGCATCGGCAGGAAGCCTTTATCGGCGTTGTTGTTGAAGAGGGCCTTGAGGTCATCGGTCAGGCGAATGCGCCAGGGGGCACCGGGCGTAAGCTGCTCGCCTGCGATGAAGCCGTCGTTGAGCAGGCGATGGATGGTCGACGGCGCAACACCGAGCACGATCGCAGCCTTCTTGATGGTCAGCAACTCGCCGCTGGCCTGCTCGGCCTCCGGCTCGAAGCATGGGATCTGCCAGTGGCGGCGCAGATTGCCGACGCGTCCCGCGTCAAAGCGATGGCCGTATGCTGTCGTGCGCGCTTGACGGTTGAGGACACTGGCAATCACGGCGTCGGAATAATGGACGGCGAGCCGACGGACGAGCACGATGGTGTCCTCATCGGTGCGGACAGTGGCGGGCCGTGAGCGCGGCAGCGCCAGGTCGATCTCGCTGAGCGCGCCGCCTTTCCAACGCAGAGCGAGATACGCCGCGGCCTTGTTGCGCTCGACCTTGATGATCACCTCCTCGAGGAGGGTTTGCAGCAGCTCCTTCCTGTCGCGGGGCGTGGTTGTGGTCGCATGCCAGACGGCGGTGAGGTCAGGCCCGAGTGCGAGTAGGCGATCGCGCTCCAGCTCGGAGAGCACCCTCGGTCGCTCGCGCTCGCGCCGCGCCAGCTCTGCCTTGGCCACTTCGAGCGCGCGCAAGCTTTCCTCCCACTCGCGCTCGAGCCCTCGGGCAACCAACCGGTTATCTGGATCGACGGCACGGTAGCGGCGCTCGGCACGGCTCGCTTCGTAGCTTGCCCGCTCGACGTCGAGCCGCCATTGCTTGAGCGTGGTCTCGCGATCATGTTCGAGCCGCTCGGCAGCGGCCAGAGTAGCAGTGAGCTTGGCTGGCTCAAGCGCCGCGATGAAGGCGTCCGCCACAGCTTTGTCGATCTGGACGCCACCGATGTTGAGGCAATAGACGCCACGGCCCTCGACCAGGACCTTGCCCGGGCAATGATAGCCCGGCGTGGAGTTGCGACCGCGATAATGCGTGTGCAGGCGGCGGCCGCAGTGGCCACAGCTAGCGAGGCCCTGCAGCAGGGCGCTGCCTTCCCTCACGGCGCCACCCACTTTGTGCGGTCCGGGTCGCGTGTTCTTGGCGATGCGCTCCTGGTTGGCCTCATAGGTCTGCCAATCGATGAAGCCCGGATGGTGATCCGGGATGAGCACCTGCCACTCGGAGCGCGGCAAATGTCGAATGCGCTTCTTCCGCGCGCCGGAGGCATCCAGGATCGTCTCTTGGCGCGTTTTGCCATAGACATAGGCGCCGGCATAGACCGGGTTGGTCAACACGTGGTGGATAGCGGTGTAACTCGCCTCGACCCAGCGGATGTCGGCGCGGGCGTACATCTGCAGCGGGAGCTTGAGCCCTTCGGAGCGGAACCACAGCCAGACGCGGCGCGCCGAGCCCGTCTCAGCAAAGCGCTCGAACACGGTCCGGATGGCGGTGACGACGGCCTCGTCCGGATGGAAGCACACATCGCCGTCGGCCTCGCCCCACACGAAGCCAACCGGCAGACCACGGCGCAACTCGCCGCGCGCGGCCTTGTTGCGGATGCCACCATTGAGACGCCCACGCAATACGTGCAGTTCGGCCTCGCTCATCGTCCCTTTGAGTCCGAGCAGGAGCCTGTCGTTGATGAGGGCCGGATGATAGATGCCGTCCGCATCGCCGATCAGCGTGTCGGTGAGGCCGGCGAGGTCGATGAGGCGGTGCCAATCGGCGTTGTTGCGAGCGAGCCGTGACACCTCGAGGCCGAGCACGAGGCCGACACGGGAAAGCGCGACTTCGGCCGTCAGGCGTTGGAAGCCGGAGCGTACAACGGCGCCGGAGCCGGAGACGCCGAGATCCTCGTCGATGACAATGATGCGATCGTCAGGCCAGCCAAGCTCGCGCGCCTTGGCCGTAAGCGCATACTGTCGGTCGGTCGACTCGCGATTGTGCTCGACCTGGGCGGCACTCGACTGGCGCAGATAGACGATTGCCTGTCGGGAGAGATGGCCGGCCGTGATCTTGCTGCGCTCATTCATTGCTCCCCTCCGTCACCGGTAGTGTCGCGAGCATGCGGGCGATGAGGCGTGCGAGGATCTCGAGCGCCGCCATGCGCGAGGCTTCGTCGAGCTGGTCCCACGCCGACAACGCTGCTGAAGAAGGGTTTGACAGAGGATCGGGCTGGTCGAGAAAGGCCAAGTTCAATTGCATGGCTGCTCTCCTTGCACGGCACCGACTCGACGTGTCGGCCGGAGAGAGCGTCGATCACCTTGCGCAGGTGGAGCAAATCGCTGAGTCTGCCGAGGCGGTGCATTGCTGTGCCGTCATCAACAGGCGGGCAGCTGCCGTTGTGACCTTCGTCCCAGCTGGTCCACTTTGCGGGAATGAGCGAGCGGCTGCCGTCAGGCAGGCTTACGAGCAGGAGCAAAACGCCGCGACGTCGAATGCTGCTGATGACGGCCAAGGTCTGGCCTTCGAAAGCGTGTCGCTCGCGGAGGACCGTCACCGAATCCGGAATATCACGGTGATGGGTAGTCTGGCGCTGCTTTCTTTGACACGGTGAGCCAGGAATGGCTCATCCGGTTCGTGGAGCATCGGATCGGCGACCGGCGCATCATCCGCCTGATCCGCAAGTGGCTCAAGGCGGGCGTTCTGGAAGACGGGACCGTGGCGGTCAGTGACAAGGGGATAGGGCAGGGCGCGGTGATCTCGCCGCTCCTGGCCAACATCTACCTGCACTACGCGCTCGACCTCTGGGCCATGCGCTGGCGACGGCGCGAGGCTACGGGCGACATGATAATCGTGCGCTATGCCGACGACTTCATCATCGGCTTCCAGCACGAGAGCGACGCCCGGCGCTTCCTGGATGAGATGCGCGAGCGGTTAGGGAAGTTTGCGTTGTCACTTCATCCCGAGAAGACCCGGCTCATCGAGTTCGGACGCTTTGCGGCGGAACGCCGCAAGCGGCGCGGGCTTGGCAAGCCGGAGACCTTCAACTTCCTGGGCTTCACCTTCATCTGCGGCAAGACTCGCCAGGACAAATTCCAGATCAAAAGGAAGACCCGGCGGGACCGCATGCGGGCCAAGCTCAAGATGATCAAAGAGGAGATGTGGCGACGCATGCACCAGCCGATCCCCGATCAAGGGAAGTGGCTGGGACGGGTCGTGAGCGGCTACTTCAACTACCACGCAGTGCCGACCAACGGCCGTGCACTGGCGGTGTTCGGGCACCACGTCACTGACCTTTGGCGGCATACGCTGAGGCGTCGAAGCCAAAAGGATCGGATCACGTGGGCACAGATGACGCAGCTGGTGAACGCCTGGCTCCCAAAACCGATCATCCTCCATCCTTGGCCGAGCGCTCGCTTTGCCGTCACACACCCGAGGTGGGAGCCGTATGCGGGCAAGCCGCACGTACGGTTCTGTGCGGGGGGCGCGCGATGAAATCCGCGTCCCTACCGCTACT
>JBKOXY010000160.1:0-3481 GCA_046725125.1 Pseudomonadota bacterium
CATAGAAGGCCAGGAACACCGCCAAGGCCAGATGAGGACTCCCGGTGGCGGCGATCGAGGCGCCAAAGCCGCGCGGGATCAGGTAGCCACCGCAGGCGCCGACTGCGCCGATAAATCCCAGCGCGGCCGCGCTCTCGAGACCGGCCGCCTTCAAGGCGGCTGCCCGCGCGACGTCACCCAGGCCCTTCGTCTCTCTGCGCTTCTCCTCGCGGAAGATTGCCGGAATCATTCGATAGGTCGAGCCATTGCCGATCCCGGTCGTGACGAAAAGGATCAGAAACATCGTCAGAAATCCCGCAAACCCCTTGATGTCCACGAAGTACATGACGCCAATCGTAGCGGCGCCCATGGCGATGAAGTTCCAGAACGTCACGATCGCGCCACCGATTTTGTCGGCGAGCCATCCGCCAAGCGGACGCGAGAGCGAACCCACCAGCGGTCCCAGGAAGGCAATAGCGACCGTGACCTCCGGGAATTGGGTCTTTATCAGCAGCGGAAACGCTGCCGAGTAGCCGATGAAAGAGCCGAACGTCCCGATGTAAATGTAAGACATCACCCATGTGTGCTTGCGCCTGACGATGACGAGTTGGTCCTTGAACGTCGAGCGTGCCGACGTGAGGTTGTTCATAAAGAGAAACGCGCCGATCACCGCGATGGTCAGCGGCAATAACCACATCAGCCCGGCGTTCTGAAGATAGAGGCCGCCCGCCATTGGGGTTGCCTGGTAAAGACTTATAAAGCCGAACCCCATGAGCAGCGGCGTCAGCAACTGCACGCCGCTCACTCCGATATTTCCACCGGCTGCATTCAAGCCGAGCGCCCAGCCCTTCATGCGGTCTGGATAGAAGAAGGAAATATTGGCCATGCTCGAGGCGAAGTTGCCGCCTCCGAGGCCTGCCGTTGCCGCTACCAACAGCATCAGCCAGAACGGCGTGTCAGGCTGGGTCACAAAATACGCGAGTGCGATCGTCGGAATGAACAGCACCGCCGCGCTGAAAATCGTCCAGTTGCGGCCGCCGAACGTCGTCACCGCAAACGTGTAGGGAAACCGGATGAGGGAACCGATCAGTCCGGGCAGCGCCACGAGCTGAAACAGTTGGTCCGTCGTGTAGTGAAAGCCGACCTGCGGCAATTTGGTTGCGACGATACTCCAGACCAGCCAGATCGAAAAACCGAGATGCTCGGCGAAAATCGACCAGATGAGATTACGTCGGGCGATGGCTTTACCTGTGGATTTCCAGAACGTCTCATCCTCCGGGTTCCAGTCCGAAATCCAGGTCGGGTTCCGCTTGCTCATCAGTGTGTTCCTTTCCGGTTGGGGATAGGCCCCGTGAACCGAAGACAACAAACGCCGCCCCCCGACGCTCGAAAGCGTTTCTCCCAGGGCGGCGGCGTTGCCTGTTCAGTCCGCGACAAGACGCGCGGCGCCAGCAGCGGCGACGGCGTTGCTTCTGCTTTACAAGCTTCGTGCCAACTGCGGCTTGCGGGGATAAAGTCTCAATAAATCAACGATAAATCGGCAAGGGCGGCATCTCGACACTACGACGGTACCCGGCGATCTGCCCTGCCAAAAGCATTCGTGCAAGAACTTTGTGCAGTGCAAAATGCCCCGCCCCGCCGGAGCAAGTATCAAGGCCGCCGCGTCGGCGAGCTTCGCTGGCGATCATTTCAACAGCTCCGCGGCCGTGACCACCGACTGGGCGACCTCGGCGATTTTCTTGCTCTCGTTCATCGCCGTCTTGCGCAGCAGGGCATAGGCTGCTTCTTCGGTGAGATTCTTCGCCGTCATGAGAATGCCCTTGGCGCGGTCGATCACCTTGCGTTCCTCGAGGGCGGTGCGCGCGCGCTCGAGTTCGTCCCGCAAACGGGCGAAGGAATTGAAGCGCGAGACGCAGAGATCGAGGATGTTCTTGATGCGCTCCTTGTGCAGGCCCCCGACGATGTAGGCGGAGACGCCGGCATCGACCGCGGCCTCGATCGAGGCCTTATCGCTCTGATCGACGAACATGGCGATGGGGCGCTTCACCGCCCGGCTGACCTGGAACATCTGCTCGAGCACGTCGCGGCTCGGGTTCTCAAGGTCGATCAGGATGACGTCGGGGTCGAGGGCGTGGATGCGAGCGAGCAGGTGCGAGGTCTCGCCGAGGCGCACGACGTGAACGTGGCCAGCCTCGCGCAGCCCGTCCTCCAGGATCGCCGCGCGGATCGGATTCTCATCGACGATGACGATCTTGAGCGAAGGATGCATGGGCGCAGGCGACAATTTTCAAGCCGCGTGCCAAACCCCGTCGAGCGCAGATTCTCAAGCTCTATCAATTCGTTGAGTGCCAAACCGTCGGCTGCCGGAAGAGCCGGCGGCGCGCCCATGGTGGAATCTTGGGCAGCAGCGCTCAGCAAGCATGCAGCGCAATCCCACGGCGCTCGAATGTCCACAGGGGTGCTTTTCGCTCGCGGCCGAATCGCGCCTTTATGTCCGCACGCCGGTGTTCGCCGGATGCTCCGCCGGAGCGTTCACGCAGATCGGACGAACAAGGCGTGGCTCGGAACAAGGTGTGGCTCCCATGCGCTTCCACGCGGACCTGCACGTCCATTCGAAATACTCGCGGGCGACGAGCCGGGATCTCGATCTCGAGCATCTTGCCGCCTGGGCGTGCCGCAAGGGCATCGGCGTGATCGGCACCGGCGACTTCACCCATCCGGCCTGGTGCGCCGAGCTCAAGCAGAAGCTCGTCCCCGCCGAGCCCGGCCTTTATCGCCTGCGCGGCGACATCGAACAGGCGATAGCACAGACGCTACCGCCGCCGTGCCGCGCCTCGGTGCGCTTCATGCTCGAGGTCGAAATCTCCACCATCTACAAGAAGGCCGACCGCACCCGCAAAGTCCATCACCTGATCTACGCGCCCGACTTCGAGACCGTCGATCGCATGTCGGCGCGGCTCGCCCGCATCGGCAATATCGCATCCGACGGCCGCCCGATTCTCGGCCTGGATTCCCGCGACCTCATGGAGATCGCGCTCGAATCCGGCCCGCACGCCTATCTTGTGCCGGCCCACATCTGGACGCCATGGTTCGCGGCGCTGGGATCGCAGTCGGGCTTCGACTCCATTGCCGAGTGCTACGGCGACCTCGCCGACCGCATCTTCGCGGCCGAAACTGGTCTCTCGTCCGACCCGCCGATGAATTGGCGGGTGTCGTTCCTCGACCGCTATCGTCTCACCTCCAATTCCGACGCGCACTCGCCGGGCAAGCTCGGTCGCGAGGCGACCACCTTCGACTGCGAGCGCGACTACTTCGCCATCAAGCATGCGCTGGAGACCGGTCACGGCTATATCGGCACGGTCGAGTTCTTTCCCGACGAAGGGAAATATCATCTCGACGGCCATCGCAAATGCGAGGTGCGGCTCACCCCGAAGGAAACGCTGGCGCATGGGGGACGTTGCCCGGTCTGCGGGGAGCCGCTGACGATCGGCGTCGAGCACCG
>JBKOXY010000493.1:0-5234 GCA_046725125.1 Pseudomonadota bacterium
CGACGCCCTCGTCCATCCCGAGGATATCCATCTCTATGAGCTCGCCGCCCAGCTCGCCGACGCCACCGCCACGCTGGTCGACCACGCCTTCCGTATGCGCCATGCCAACGGCAACTGGGTGTGGCTGCGCGCGCGCTGCGAGCTGGTCCAGCAGTCCGGCGAAGGAGGGCCGCATCTGATCGGGATCGCCGTCGACATCACCGAGCAGAAGACCTTGGTGGAGCGCACCGTCGAAGCGGATTTGCGGCTGCGCGACGCCATCGAGACCATCCCCGAGGCATTCGTGGTTTGGGATGCGCAGAATCGCCTCGTCTTATGCAACTCGAACTTCCAGGAGCTTCACAACCTGCCGGACGCCGCGATCGAGGCCGGCGCCTCCTACGAGTCGGTGGTGGCAGCCGGACGCAAGCCGGTCGTGCGCTCGAAAGTCACGAGCGAAGGTCAGATCCCGGGTGCCCGCACCTTCGAAGCTCAACTCGACGACGGCCGCTGGCTGCATATCAGCGAGCGCCGCACCAAGGATGGCGGCTATGTCTCGGTCGGCACCGACATCACCAACATCAAGCTGCACGAAGAGAAACTGATGGAGAGCGAGAAGCGCCTGATGGCAACGGTCGCCGATCTGCGTCACTCGCAACAGAAGCTGGAGCGGCAGGCCGAGGAGGTCGCCGATCTCGCCGAAAAATACGCCGAGGAGAAAACCCGCGCCGAGGAGGCGAACCAGGCCAAGTCAAAATTCCTCGCCAATATGAGTCACGAGTTGCGCACCCCGCTCAATGCCATCATCGGGTTCTCCGAGATCATGGAGTCCGGCATGTTCGGCCCGTTGGGCTCGGACAAGTATCGCGAATATTGCGGGGATATCCATCAGAGTGGCCAGTACCTGCTCGAAGTGATCAACGATATTCTCGACATGTCGAAGATCGAGGCGGGACGCATCCGGCTCGACGCCGAGCAGATCGAGCTCGAGCCCTTCCTCAATGACGCGATGCGCGTGGTGTCCGGACGCGCCGACGACAAACGGCTCAAGCTCACCGCCCGGATCGGCCGCGGCATCCGCTTGACCGCCGACCACCGCCTGCTCAAGCAGATCGTGTTGAACCTGCTGTCCAACGCGGTGAAGTTCACGCCGGAAGGCGGCCGCGTCACCATTCGCGCGCGGGCGACCAGCGGCTGGGTCAGCGTCTCGATCGCGGATACCGGCATCGGCATTCCGGAGGATGCGCTGGCGCGGCTGGGCCGGCCGTTCGAGCAGGTCGAGAGCCAGCTCACCAAGAGCCATCAGGGCTCGGGCTTGGGGCTTGCGATCGCAAAGTCGCTCACCGAATTGCACCATGGCGCGATGCGCATCCGCTCGACGCCGGAGATCGGCACGATGGTGCTGCTGCGGCTGCCGATCAGCCGAACCGCCGCGCAGAAGGAGGACCTCGCCGAGGCCGCGGCCTAGTAGGGTGCCTCGCTTCCCGCAACGATGGGTGCACCGCGAGCACATGGGGCGAGGAGCACATCAAGCTCACCGCCGCAAAATCCTTGTGGGGATCGTGATCTGCGACGGTGCTGACAGCGCTCATCCCGCCGCGCCCTCGATCGGCCAGCGGTCGGCCGCTCAAGATGATGCGCCGAGGATGCGATTGAAGCTGGCACGCACCTTACTCTGCGTCTCGCCCAGGAACGCATCGAGCGTGGCAAAATCAGGCACGTCCGCGGCGCGCGCCAACAGTCCAATGAGGCCCGGCGCCGCCGCCTTGGGATCGAACTCGCCCGGCAGGCATAGGCGCAGAATCTGCGTGAGATCATGATAGAGTCGCACCGCTCGGCGCAGCACCTCGGCATCCTCGGCCTTGAGCAGCCCGAGTCGCCACGCCTTGTCGAGCACCTGCGTGGTCGAGGTGTCGAGAATATCGGGTGTCTGCGCCGCATGAATAAGCTGCAGATATTGGGCGATGAATTCGATGTCGATCAGTCCGCCCGCGACGTATTTGAGATTCCAGGGGTCGCTGTCGCCTTTCTCGGCCGCGATGGCGTTGCGCATTTCCACGACGTCGCCGGCGACCATCTCCGCGTCACGCGCTCGGCATAGCACGGAGCGGATGACCTCCTCGACCCGCGTCGCGAATTGCGGCGACGCCGACACGACGCGCGCGCGCGTGAGCGCAAGGTGCTCCCAGGTCCAAGCCTCGTTCTCCTGATAAGCCGCAAAACCGTCGATCTGGGTCGCGACCGGCCCGGAGCGTCCGGAGGGCCGCAGCCGCATATCGACCTTATAGAGCAAGCCGTGATTGGTCTGCGCGGTGAGCGCGCTGATCAGGCGCTGCGTCAGCCGCGAGAAATATTGCGCGCCATAGAGGCGGCGCGGACCGGCCGATTCCGGACGCTCGGGTTCGAAGTCATAGACGACGATGAGGTCGAGATCCGAGCTCGCCGTCATCTCGCGCCCGCCGAGCTTCCCCAGCGCCAGGATCGCGGTCTGCTGCCCTGCGATGCGGCCGTGCAGGTGCGCGAAATGCTCTTCGATCGCGCTGTGAAGCGAGCGAATGAGCGCATCCGCTAGCCGGGCGAAGGCCTCGCCCGCCTGCTCCGCTGACACGGTTCCCGAGAGAATGCGCGTCCCGATCAGGAACATCTGCTCCTGCGCGAAGATGCGGATGCGATCGAGGAAGTCCTCGTACGACCCGGCTTGGCGGAGCGAGC
The DNA here is from genome assembly GCA_046725125.1 of Pseudomonadota bacterium. Lineage (GTDB taxonomy): Bacteria > Pseudomonadota > Alphaproteobacteria > Rhizobiales > Xanthobacteraceae > VAZQ01. The sequence continues at coordinate 2,692 of JBKOXY010000493.1, forward strand.
GCTCGAGGGCGGCCGCGAGCTCGGTTTCTTCGGGCAGCGCGCCAAAGAAGCTCGGGTCGATGACCGCGTCCATGACCTCCGGAAACTGAGCGAGGCTGTCGGCGAGTCGTGGCGCGGCGCCAAGCACGAGCGCGATCAGGGCGGTCAGATCGGGATTCTGTCGCAACAGCGAAAACAGCCGCCCGCCGCCGTGCAGCCCGGCAAGGAAGCGGTCGAATGCCACGACCGCCGCATCCGGATTTGCCGAGCGGGCAAAATGTTGAAGCAGCATGGGCACGATTTCGGCGAGCTGGCCGCGCGCGAACGCGCCCTTGAGTGTGCCGTAGCTTCCCGTGCCCCAGCGCCGCACCAGAGCGGAGGTCTCCAGCGGGCGACGAAAGCCCAGTTCGGTCAATCGGTCGAGAGTTTTGCGATCGTCCGCCTCAGATGGAAAAAGCAATGTCCGGCGACCGGCCTCGATGACGGGCGCATTCTCGAACAGCGTCGCATAGTGGCACTGCACATTGTGCAGATGACCGAGCAAGGCATGCGCAAAGGCGTCCCGGTCGGGGAAGCCGGCGAAGCGGGCAAAGCGTTCGAGCCCGTCCCGATCGGCCGGCAAGGTGTGGGTCTGCTCGTCGGCCACCATCTGGAGACGGTTTTCGACTACACGCAGGAAACGGTAAGCCGCGGCGAGATCATCGCGCACCTCGTTGTCGATCCAGCCGCCGGCGGCCAGCGCCTCGAGCGTTTGCAGCGTCTCTTTGACGCGCAGCTCGGGATATCGGCCGCCGGCGATGAGTTGCTGCGTCTGGACGAAGAATTCGATCTCGCGGATGCCCCCGCGGCCGAGCTTGATGTTGTGCCCTTCGACCGCGATCTCATCGTGGCCGCGATAGGCGTGGATCTGCCGCTTCATCGCGTGCACGTCGGCAACCGCCGCGAAGTCGAGATATTTGCGCCAGATGAAGGGAGCGAGACCGGCGAGGAACGCCTCTCCGGCCGCGATGTCGCCCGCGCATGGCCGCGCTTTGATCAGCGCGGCGCGCTCCCAATTCTGTCCACGGCTCTCGTAGTAGTCGAGCGCCGCCGTGGTGGAGATGGCGATTTGAGTAGAGGCAGGATCGGGACGCAGCCGCAGATCGGTGCGGAATACGTAGCCGTCGGGGGTGCGCTCCTGCAAGAGCTTCACCAGCATGCGCGTGAGCCGCACGTAAAATGCCGCCGGCTCCGTGGCCGCGACGAACGCCGCGGGGTCGTAGAAGACGATGAGGTCGACGTCGCTCGAATAATTGAGCTCGCCCGCTCCCATCTTGCCCATGGCGAGCACGATATAGCCCGAACCTTGCGCAGGACGTCCGGGCTCGAAGACTTTGAGCTTGCCGCGGCGCTGCGCATCGACGAGCAGGTAGTCAACCGCGGCGCCAACGGCCGCATCGGCCAGCGTGGTCTGCCGGTCGACGACCTGCGTCACCGGCCAAACGCCGCCAATGTCGGCGAGCGCGATCAACAGCGCCGCCTCCGCCTTCATGCGGCGAAGCAGGCGCATCACCTCGGCTTCATCGCGCGTTGCCGCGATCGCGCGTTTTGCGTCAGCGAGCATGTCCCCGAAGCGGCGCTCGGGCTCGGCTTCGAGAAGCGCGACGAACCGCTCCGGCGAGTCGCGTACGAGATCCCAGAGATAGGGCGAACCGCCCGCCAGTCCCGTTATCAGCGCGTCAAGCCTTGGGTGAGCGGCAGAGAGCCGGATCAGCGTCTTGCCGGCGGACACACCGGCGATTTCAGCGCGCCAGTCGTTGACGCGCGCACGCGCCTCGTCCGCGGCTTGAAGGTGTGGCGCCGCCGCGATCCGTCGTACGAGCGAGCTGTCGCCTAACCTGTCCACCGACGTCATTCTCCGAACTCGGACCGTGGGCATCATGCCCGCACTGTTCCGGCATCCCCCTCTTAATGGAAGCGCGGCATCAAATAGGTGAATGGCGCCGCATCTGCGGTTCGCCCGCAGTTGCGATATGTCGTGCCACGAGCCGTCCACGCCAGTTTGCGGTGATGACAAGCCCGGCCATGACCTCGGTATCGTAACGCTTCATGCCGCCGGTTGGGCCGATCCGGCGCGCGGCAGCGAGATGACGGTCTTGAGGCCGGGGTGATTATCCTCGAGCTTGAGTTCGCCGCCATGGAGGCGGGCCACCGCCGAGGCCAGGCTCAGCCCCAGCCCCGACCCCGGCTGCGAACGGCTCTGTTCGAGCCGCACGAAGCGCTCGACCGCGCGGCCGCGGTCGGCCGCGGGAATACCGCGGCCGCTATCGGCGACCGCAAGCAGGATTCGGTCGCCTTCTCCCGCCGCCGTGACCACGATTTCAGCGTCGGCCCCGTTCACCCGGCCGCCATCGGGCGCGCCATATTTGATGGCGTTGTCGACTAGATTGGCGAGCGCCTGGCTGACGAGCTCCCGGTTGCCGTGAACCGGCGCAGCCGCCGGCGCTTCGACCTTGAGGTGGATGCCCTTGTCATCGGCGAGCGGCTCGTAGAGCTCGCCCACCCCGCGCGCGATCTCGGCCGCA
>JBKOXY010000087.1:0-7384 GCA_046725125.1 Pseudomonadota bacterium
GCCGCTGCTCGATCGCCGTCCATATCAGTTGTCGGGCGGCCAGCAGCAGCGCGTGGCGCTTGGCCGCTGCATCGTGCGCAATCCTAAGGTCTTTCTGTTCGACGAGCCGCTGTCGAATCTCGACGCTCAGCTGCGGGCGCAGATGCGACTTGAGCTCAAGGAGCTGCGGCAGCGAGTTCCGACGACCTCGATTTTCGTCACCCACGACCAGACCGAAGCGATGACGCTCGGCGACCGGATCGTGGTCATGAAGGAGGGCGTTGTGCAGCAGGTGGGGACGCCGCTCGAACTCTACCGCAAACCCGCCAACCGGTTCGTGGCTAGCTTCATCGGCTCGCCGTCGATGAATTTCATCACCGTCAACGTGACGGCGGAGGCCGATCATTTTTTGCTGGCCTGCCAGGGATTGCAGTTCAGGCTTGCGACTGCGCGATTTCCCGATCTCGGTTTGCGCGTGGGACGATCGATTTGCGTCGGCATGCGCCCGCAACATATTCGGCTGGGCGCACCCGTCAACGAGAATCAGATCGCCTTCAAAGGCACCGTCATGGTCACCGAGCAGCTCGGCGACGAGCAACTTCTCGCCGTTCGGCTCGGAGACAGCGATATCCGGATCGCGAGCGTCGATCCGGATTTGACGCTATCGCCGGGGTCCCAAATCGAAGCCGCGGTTGCAACCGACAACCTGCATTTCTTCGATGATCTCAAGGAGACGCAGTAAAACGGGTTGCGTCGAATTCGGGCAAGCATCCGCTCGTCCCGGCAGGGACCCAGATCACGGGTCGCGAGTAAGCGGCTCTGGATTCCCGCTTTCGCGGGAATGAGCGGAAGGAGTGTATCCTTGCAATCAATCTGCACGCTTCGCCGACATCATCCATTTGCGACCGGACGCATCCATCGCGCATAGTGCGCCGCTGTCTCATCGCGAGGACACCGATGCTCGATCTGCTGCAAGGAATCCGCATCATCAGCTTCAATCATTTCCTGCTCGGCCCCATGGGCATCCAGGCGCTGGCGGACGTCGGCGCCGACGTGATCGCGGTAGAGACGCCGGAGGGGGCCTGGCAGCGCCACTGGAGCAGCGGCGATATCTGGCACGACGGGCAGGGCATGGTGCACATGTGCACGAACCGCAACAAGCGCAGCGTCGCGCTCGACTTGAAGTCGCCCAAGGGCAGAGCGATCGCGCTCAAGCTCATCGACGGCGCCGACGTGGTAGCCGAGAATTTCCGCCCGGGTGTCATGGACAAGCTCGGCTTCGGCTACGACGCCTTGCGGCTGCGCAAGCCGTCTTTGATCTACGCGTCGGCATCCGGCTATGGCCCCGACGGTCCTTATGCGCAGCGGCCCGGTCAGGATCTGTTGGCGCAGGCGCTGTTCGGGGTCATGGCGATCACCGGGCAGCAAGCGAGCGGGCCTCGCCCGGTCGGCGTGTCCGCGGTCGACCACCACGGGGCGGCACTGTTCGCGATGGGCATCCTTGCCGCGCTGGTCCGCCGGGAGCGCACCGGCAAGGGCTGTCGCGTCGACGCGAGCCTCATGCAGGCCGCGCTCGACCTGCAGGCGGAATCGCTGGTGGCCTGGCTCAATGCCGCGAACCCGCCGGCGAGCGTGAACGCGCGCCAACATATCGCGGGTTGGTACTACCCCGCTCCATATGGCGTCTATGCCACGCGCAACGGTCACCTCGCCGTCTCGCTTTGCCCGTTGCAGGCGCTCGCTCAAATCATCGAGGAGCCGCGGCTCGCCTCGTTCTCCGACAAGGACGCCTGGACCCGGCAGGACGAGATCGGCGAGATGATCGCCGCGCGGCTGAAGACGAAATCAACCGAGGACTGGAGCCGACGCATGGAGCAAGCGCAAATCTGGCACGCGCGCGTGCAGGGCTATGCCGACCTCGTTGCCGATCCGCAGGTCAAGCACATGCAGGCGCTGATGACGGTTCGAGGCGCAGGCGAAACCGGCGCGCCGGTCACCCTGGTCAATCATCCCGTGCGCTACGACGGAGAGGCGGCGGCAATCCGCCTGCCGCCGCAACGGCTCGGCGCGCAGACCAGGGAAGTCCTCGGCGAGCTTGGTTTCGGCGCCGCCGAGATTGCGGCGCTCGCCCGCGACGGCGTGGTGCGCGTCGACGAGACGTGATGCCGCCCACCCCGCATCCACCTTATACTACGGGGCCAAGTACTGCTCCGCATACTGGTCCGGGACGCGCAATGCAGGACTTCTACGTCAAGCTCGGGGACACCGTCACGTTCGCCAAGACGGTCGGGGAAACCGACATCTATCTCTTTGCCGGGATCACCGGAGATTTCTCGGTGAATCACGTCAACGAGCAATACATGGCGCATTCGAAATTCGGCCGGCGCATCGCGCACGGCGCGTTGATCGTCGGCTACATGTCGACCTGCTCGACGATGATGATCGACAAATGCCGAGGCGCCACGCGCGAGACGACGCCGGTGTCGCTCGGCTATGACCGCGTGCGTTTCCTTGCGCCGGTGTTCATCGGCGACACCGTCACGCTCACCTACACCATCGCCGAGGTCGACGCGCAAAAGCGGCAATCGCTCGCCGACATCGAGGTCGTGAATCAGAACGGCGTGCGGGTGGCGGTCGCGCGCCACATTCTGCGCTGGGTCAAAAATGCGGATGGACCGGGAGGCTGACCGATGCGCCTCAAGGACAAGGTCTGCATCATCACGGGCGGCGGCTCCGGCATCGGCCGGGCGACCGCTCTGCTGTTCGCCGGCGAAGGCGCGCGGCTCGTGGTCGCCGACAAGCACGCGGCCAACGCGCAGGCCGTCGCCTCGCAATGCACAGGCAAGGGCGCGCAGGCGATTGCGATCGTGGCCGATGTCGCCAGCGCCGCCGACGTCAAGCGCATGATCGCGGCGACCGTGGAGCGGTTCCGGCGCCTCGACGTCCTCGTCAACAACGCGGGTTATGGCATCCCCGGAAGCGTCGTGGAGACGGATGATGACGCCTGGGACGCGCTGATGGCGGTCAATGTGCGCGGCGTGTTCCTTTGCAGCAAATATGCGATCCCGGTGATGAAGGCCAACGGTGGCGGCACCATCGTCAATACCGCCTCGGTCGTTGCCGCCGTCGGCATCGCCAATCGCGCGGCCTATTGCGCCTCGAAAGGGGCGGTGGCGGCGCTGACGCGGGCGATCGCCATCGATCACGTCGGCGACGGCATCCGCTGCAACGCAATCGCGCCGGGAACGATCGACACGCCGTATTTCGATGACATCCTGAGGAAGAGCGCCGATGCCGCCGCCACGCGCAAGGCGCTGGCGGCGCGGCAGCTCCTCGGTCGTCTCGGCACGCCCGAGGAGATCGCGGCCGGCATCCTGTTTCTGGCCAGCGACGAAAGCCGCTTCGCCACCGGCACGATCCTCACGTTGGACGGCGGCATGACCGCGCAATAGCGCGCGCGCCCGGCCGCCTACCGGTCGCTCTCCCCGGTTTAGCGGACATCGTTGGACCGGCCGGCGAGCTGGCACCGGCCCGTTTGCCGCGCGCTTCGTCGCGGTGATGCCGAGGTTGCCTGCGGCTTGCGATTCCCATTACGATGCATGCGGGTCGATCGCGGGATGCGTGATCTGCGCGAAAATCGCCTCGCAAGGGAGAATTATATGTCGGGAAACGTCACCGAGGTGTTGGCCGGCTTTGCGGCATCGCTGCAATACGATGATCTTCCGGCGGCGGCCCGAGACCACTGCAAGAACCTCCTGCTCGACACGTTGGCGTGTGCGGTCGCCGGGCACCGTGGCGAGGAGACGCGACAGCTCGCCGCGCTCGCGTCTGGACTGGCGCAATCCACCGAGAGCAGCGTCATCGGCGGCGAGGCGCTGTCGCTCGCCGGCGCGACAATTCTCAACGGCTATCTCGTCACCGCGGTCACCATGTGCGACGTGCATCGCTCGACGCTGACCCATGTGACGCCGGAGGTGATGCCGCCCGCCTTGGCGATCGCCGAGCGCGACGGTTTGTCGGGCCGCGACCTGCTCGTCGCCATCGCCGCCGGATGCGAAGTGACGACGCGGATCGGGATCGGTCTCGACTACCCCGCCTTCCGCGCCAAGGGGTGGCACGGCCCCGGCGTGCTGGGCCCGTTCGGCGCCGCCGCGGCCGTCGGGCGCCTTCGCCGGTTCGACGCCGACACCATGGCCCGGGCGTTCGGTCTTTCCGGCAGCCAGGCCGCCGGCACCTTCGCCGCGTGGGGAACGCCGACGGTGAAGTTCCACCAGTGCCGCGGCGCGCTCTCGGGGTTGATCGCGGCGCTGTTGGCCGAGCAGAACTTTCTGGCGACGCGCGAATTTCTGACCGCCGAGGACGGCGGTCTGTTCAACGTCTATGCGGATGGCGGCCGTCCCGCGGCGGTTACCGCCGATCTCGGAAAACGCTGGGAGCTCGAACAGATCGCGTTGCGCCTGTGGCCGTCCGCCTCGTCGATCCAGGGCATGAACACCGCGATGTTCGATCTCATCGAACGCCACAAGATCGATCCCGCCCGGGTGAAAAAGGTTCGCGTGGCATTGAGCCAAGCGGCGTTCGATCTGCACGGCAAGCTGGCGCGATACAAGGGGAAGTTTGACGCGCTGATTTCCGGCCATTACACCGCGGCGGTGATCCTGCACGATCAAGAGCTCACGCTCGCCCAGTTCGAGCCCGCCCGCTACGACGATCCGAAGATGCGGCGCGCGGCCGCCGAGCAGATCGAGCTCCGTGCGGACGCGACGCTCTCCGGCGTGCAGGCGGTGGTCGAGATCGAAAGCGACGGGGCCACGTTTAAGGCGCGCTGCGATCATCCTCGCGGTTCGGCCGAGAACCCGCTGTCGCGCGGAGAGATCGAGGGCAAATTCCGCACCTATGCGGACGGCGTGCTGAGCCCATCCGCCATCGCGGGCACGATCGACGCCGTCGGCGATCTGGAAAAGCTCGGCTCGGTGCGAAAACTCATGGAGATGCTGCGCGCGGCGCCGCGGCGCGCTCAGGCCGAGCGTGCGACGCTGGCCGCGGCCCGCGGTTAGCCGAGACCGTGCGGCTTGCGACCTCTCCCCGCAAGCGGGGAGGAGGGAGTCCGACCGAGTCTGTGGCGCCGTTATTCACCGAGCTCACGCCGCACGCACTAGGCTGCCGCTACCGGCGCTGGTACGCTCACGCTACCCATCGCGCCCACGACCACGCGGGCAAGAAAAAACATTTGGAGGAGCGCCGATGACGAGACGCACGCTACTTGCGGCGCTGACGAGTGCGGCGCTGCTCTCGGCTGCCGCTCCCGGCACGGCGCAGACGGGAGACGATTTTCCCAACCGTCCCATCCGCATCATCGTGCCGCAAGCGGCCGGCTCCGGGGTCGACCTGCAAGCGCGCGTTCTCGCGCAGAAGATGGGCGAGCTCTGGGGCCAGCAGGGCGTCGTCGACAATCGCCCGGGCGCCAATGCCATCGTCGGAATGGAGGCCGGCGCCAAGGCAGCGGCCGACGGCTACACGCTGATCTACGCGCCGGTGAGCGCGGTGACGACGAACGCCTTCATCTACAAGAAGCTGCCCTACGACACGTTTCGCGACTTCGTCCCGATCACCCAGACCACCGCCAACCCGCTGGGCGCTGTGGTCAATCCCGCGTCCGGGATCAAGTCGATCAAGGATCTCGTCGAGCGGGCCAAGGCCCATCCCGGCCAGATCAACTATGGTTCGTTCGGCATCGGCAACATGACCCACTTGATGGGCGTGCTATTGTCGATCACCGCCGATATCAAGATGACGCACGTGCCCTACCGGGGACAGACGCCGGCGATCACCGACGTGATAGCCGGGCAGATTCCGCTCGCATTCACCACCACGGCCGGAGTGCCCGATCTGGTGGAAACGGGAAAGCTCGACCTCATCGCCACGTTCGGGGCGCAGCGCGATGAGCAGTTTCCCAACACGCCGACCCCGACCGAGGCGGGCTACCCGAGTGTGGTCGTGGTCGGCTGGAGCGGATTGTTCGCGCCGGCCGGCGTGCCGCCGCACATCGTCGGCAAATTGCACAGCGGCATGGTGAAGGCGCTGGCCATGCCCGACGTCAAGGACGCCATATTGAAGCAGGGTTCGAAGGCGGTGAGCAGCAAGAGCCCCGAAGAATTCGCGCGCTACATCAAGTCGGAATCGGAGAAATTCTACCCTGTCATCAAGGCCGCCGGCCTCGAAGGCTCGCAGTAGAGCGGGATGTCCTACGTCAAGAAGACCCATCGCTTCGGCCTGTTGACGCCTTCCTCCAACACGGTGCAGGAGCCGGAATTTTCCGCGGCGCTGCCGCCGACCGTCTCGCTGCACACAGGGCGCGTGGCCTACCGCGACATCACCCCGCAGGAACAGGATCGCTGCGTCTTGGAGCTCGAAAGCGAGAGCCGCAAGCTCGGCGACGCCGAGGTCGACGTCATTGTTTTTGCAGCGACCGCCCCCACCCTCGCCAAGGGCAAGGGCTACGACCGCGAGCTGATCAAGCGCATGGAGGATGCTTCGGGCCGTCCCGCCACCACGGCGGCGACCGCGTTCGTCGACGCGCTCACGCGGCTCGGCGTCGAGGCGATCGCCATCGGCGCACCGTGGAGCAAGACCATGGACAAGCCCATGGTCGACTTCATGGAGATGAGCGGTTTCAAGGTCGTCCATAGCGAGGTGATAGGGTTCGTGGCTTCGATCGAGCTCGGCCGGACCGGGCCCGAGGCGGCCTACGAGCTCGCCCGCCGGGTCGACCGGCCGGACGCGGACGCCGTCATCATGCCGGGCGGAAATTGGCCGGCCATGAGCGTGGTCGAGCGGCTGGAGCGCGAACTGGGCAAGCCTGTGCTTGCGAACAATGCCGTCAGCCTGTGGGCGGGTCTGCGCCTCATCAAGACCGGCGGCGGCATTTCCGGCTACGGTCGGCTGCTTCGCGATCACCTCCCGCATGAGTCGTGAGGCGGGTGGGCTTCATGAAAATCGTCATTCCGGATGACTATCAAGACATGGTCGATCAGCTCGAATGTGTTTCGCTGATCCGCCATCACGACGTCATACGCTATCGTGAGCCGGCGCGCGATTTGACCCAGCTCGTCGAACGCCTTTGCGATGCCGACGTCGTCGTCTCGATACGCGAGCGCGTCGAATTTTCCCGCGCGCTGCTCGAAAGGCTGCCGAAGCTCAAGCTCATCGCGCTCGTCGGCCGCAATTCCAAGATGATCGACTTCGCCGCCTGCACCGAGCTCGGGATTGCGGTCGCGACCGGCAAGAGCAATTCGCCGGTTGCGCCGGCGGAGCTCGCGCTTGCATTGATCGTGGCGTCCCGCCGCAACGTGGCGCTCGAAGCCGAACGCATGAAGCGCGGCGAATGGCCCTGCACGCTGTCGCA
>JBKOXY010000011.1:0-6046 GCA_046725125.1 Pseudomonadota bacterium
TCTCGATCTGCGTGTTCCAGGCCGGCTCGACCGACAATGTGATTCCGCAGACGGCGCTGCTGCGCGGTACCGCCCGCAGCCTCACTCCCGAGGTGCGCGATCTGCTGGAACAGCGTCTGCACGAGGTCGTGACCGGAACGGCGCGGCTCTATGGCGCCACCGCGAAGCTCACCTATCGGCGCGACTATCCCATCACCCGTAACCACGAGCAGCAGGCCGCGTTCGCGGCCTCCGTCGCGGCGCAAGTGGTCGGGCGCGAGCGCGTCGACGACGATGTCGCACCGGTCATGGGCGCGGAGGACTTTTCGTTCATGCTGGAAGCACGTCCGGGCGCCTTTATTTTCGTCGGCAACGGCGACAGCGCCGGCCTTCACCACCCGGCCTACGATTTCAACGATGAAGCGATCCCGATCGGCGCCTCGTATTGGGTCAAGCTGGTCGAAACCGCGTTGCCGGGGTGATCTTCTTTCGTCGTCGCGACCGAGCGACCGCAGCGAACGGGAGCCGGACTCGATAACGACCGCCCGTTCGAACGTCGGCCCCGGTGATCGGCATCTTCAAGAGAAAGCCGGTCGCCTCCATTCGGCACTCACCGTCAGCGCGCTCGAAGGGACGGAGGGAGTTTACTGCGCGGTCTCGACGTGCTTGTCGGCCGACAGTTGCACCGGCGTCTGCGCCACGGCCGCGGGTTGTGGCAGCTTCGCGGCGACCGTGGCTTCGACCGTTCGCCAATAGGCGAATTCGTTGAAGCGCGAGCCTTCCAACACGGCCATCGCCACCGCGGCGAGGAACGGCAAGCTCTGCACCACCAGGACCAGCGCGAAAATGTTGAGCTCTCGGATTTGCTTGTAATTCGTGGCCACCACGACCACGGCGCCGACCAGCAGCAGCGCCCCCAGCACCGCCTCCCAAAACGCCGGAAAGTCCGATCCCTTGCGCGTCGCGCCGCCCTTAGCGGTGCGCATGAAGGGAAGCGTTTCCTTCCACACGCCGCAGCCGACCGCGCGCGCGACCGTCCATTGTACCGCCATGGCGGCAATCACCGCGCCGATCATCTGGCCACGCGGAACCGCGACCCGCAGACGATAGAGCGCGACGAAATGGGCGAGGGTGACGGCGAAGGCCGCGAGGATCGGGATGGTGAGGATCTTGTCGGGGATGGCGATGCCGGCGAAGGCAACAACGGGCACCCAGGCGAGATTGAGGATTGCGACCGCAACCCCGATCGATTCCGCGCCCAGCCAGTTCAGCCAGCCGACCGCGAATTCGCGTTTCTGCTCGCGCGTGAGACCGCCGCCGCGGGGCAAGAGATGGCGCCAATGCTTTCGCAGAATTTGGAAGCCGCCATAGGCCCACCGATAGCGTTGTTTCTTATAAGCCTCGAACGTGTCGGGTAAGAGGCCGTGGCCGTAGCGTCGGTTGGTATAATGGATCTGCCAGCCGTGCTCGAGCGCGAGCAGGCCGAGATCGCAGTCCTCGACGATTGTGTCGCTCGACCAACCGCCGACCGAGATCAGCGCCGCGCGGCGCATCAGGCACATGGTGCCGTGCACGATGATGGCATTCGCCTCATTGCGCTCAACCATGCCGATGTCGAAGAAGCCGGCATATTCGCCGTTCATGGCGTAATGCATAACGGTGCGCTCGCCGTCGCGATGATCCTGCGGCGCCTGGATCATCCCGACCTTCGGGTCGGCGAAGGCCGGCACCAGGTCTTTGAGCCAGTCGGGCCGCACCACGTAATCGGCATCGATGACCCCGATGATCTCGGCGTCAGGAGCCGTATGGGCGAGCGCAAGGCGCAACGCGCCGGCCTTGTAGCCGCCGACGTTATCCTCGTTGATGAACTTAAAACGCTCGCCCAGCGCGCGGCAATGATCCTCGATCGGACGCCAAAACGCCGGATCGGGCGTATTGTTGATGACGACGACGCACTCGAAATTCGGGTAATCGAGCCGCGCGACCGCATCGAGCGTGGCTTTGAGCATGTCCGGCGGCTCGCGATAGGCCGGGACGTGGATCGAAACCTTGGGCACGAAGCCGTCCGCGGCGGGGAGGGCGGCGGCGATCAGCCGCCGCGGGCCGCGCCCGAAGGCGATGACCGCAATCTCTTCGATGCGCGCCAGCGCGATTACCACCAGCGGGGCGAGCAGCACGATTCCCAGCCCGAGCGCGAAAGCGGCTCCGACCACGAAATAATGGGTTTGCCAGAAGGCGAAGACGGTCGCGAACCAGGCGCCGACCGCATTGGCTGCCACCGCAAGCGTGGCGGCCTCGCCGAACGTGGCGGCACGTCGCGCCAGGATCGGCAACGACAGCAACAGGCCGAGCAGCACCGCGACAGCGCCGACCTTCCAATGGTCGGGATCGCTCACGACCCCGGTCCAGGCGAACTTGGGGTGGCGCGCGGCATCGAACACGCCCCAATACATGCCCACGCCGCCTTCATGGGTCTTCCACGGCTGGTCGAAGGCTTCGATGATGTTGTAGTCGATGCCGTAGGCCTCGGCCCGGGAAACGAAGTCGCGCAACACGCTCGCCTGCTCGATGCGTCCGGGATCGGCCTTGAGCATGTTGTAGCCCGCGCTGGGCCAGCCGAATTCGGCGATCACGATGCGCTTGCCCGGATGCGCTTGCCGCAGCTTGGTGTAGAACTCGATGGTTTTGTCGACGGCCTGAGTTGTGTTGAATCCGTCCCAGTAGGGCAGGATGTGGGCGCCGATGAAGTCGACCGCCGAGGCAAGCTCCGGATGCTCGATCCAGACGGTCCAGATTTCGCCCGTTGTGACCGGCACCGGACTTTGCCGTTTCACCCGCTGGACAAGCCGGATGAGGTCGTCGATCGACTTTTCCGCGCGTAGCGTGGTTTCGTTGCCGACCACGATCGCGTTGATGTTGCTGTAGCGGCGGGCGAGCGCAATGCCAGCCTGGATTTCCCGCTCGTTGCGGGCCTCGTTCTTGTCGATCCAGATGCCGAGCGTGACCTTGAGCCCGAACTCGGCGGCAATCGCGGGCACCAGCTCGCCGCCGCCGGTCGAGCTATAGGTGCGGATGGCTTGGGTATAGGGGCTGAGGGTCTTCAGGTCGGCGCGGATTTGTTCGGGCGTCGGACGGTCGCCGTAGTCCGGATGTTGTGATCGCGCGTAGGGAGAATAAGAAACGCTGGCAAGCGGGGCGTCGATACTGGCGGCTGCCTGTTGCCGTTGGAGGAGCATCCATAAGCCGGCATGCACGCAGACAACGAGCGCCACCACGGCAGCGACGGTGCGCATAGAAAGGCAACCACGCGGGGCAAAAATGCAGAGACCCGAACCCGTCCCCTAGGTCCAACTAAGGTCGTCGTTTAACGTACCTTAGCACGAGGCGTTTGTGCAAGTAGCCATCAGTCATGGCCGATGCAAGGCAAACAACGGCGCAACAAAAAAATCGTTCCACAAAATTCTAAATAGTCATTCTGAACGTTTGTACAGCTTAGGGCCGGCGTCGCTGAATGTTTGTACAGACTAGCGGTTGGTCGTGCCGCTGGGCACGGCGGCCGTGCCCTGCGTTTCGGCGCTCGGGTTGATCCAGCAGCCGTGCACACGGCTGTTGAGGGTGTCGGTCGCCTTGGGGTCAATGTTTCCCTGGCGCACCAGGCAGCGGAAGGTCGCCTGAATGTGGCCGGCCGGACAGCCGAACCGGTCGTAAAGGTCGAGATGGCGAAACGCGGTATCGAGATCGTCCCGCCAAAGCAGGCTCACCACGCGCCGCCCCAGCCACAGGCATTCCGGGTTGGCGGCCGGCCCCCCCAGAAGCTTCTCGGCCTCGGCAAACTCGTCGATCTTCTTTTGGGCTTCCTTGGCGTCGCCGGCCTGCGGCTTATCCCCGGGCTTTTGGTCCGAGTTCTGAGCAAATGTCGGATTGGCGACAAACAGCATCACCGCGCCCAGGGCGGCGGTGAGAAAACGCATCCTAAAGCGGTGCATGGTTGCCCTGACGTGTTGGACTAAGGCGGCCGGTTGGAGTCCCTCCCATGCGGACCCATTCGGTCAGCATTACGGCAACGGCCGCAGCCCTTGGTGCAACCCAATTAAAGCAGCCGCGTGGCTCGACGCCAAGATGGCAAAGGGGCGCGCCGGCGCAAATCGTCGGGCCTCGCGACCGCCGGTGGCTTGGCACCGCCGTTCGGGCACGATAAGCGAGGCGCCATCGTCCAGGAGGGCGGGGCGGGACCAAGCGCAATGGGTATTGCGACCGCGCTTTTCGCGATTGCGGCTGCGGCGATCACCACGGCATGGGCATGGCTCGGGGCGATGGTCCAAATGCCGCCATCCCCGCTGGCGCCGGGCGAGAAGCTTTATTGCGTCTCGTACACCCCGTTTCGGGGGAGGCAGAGCCCGCTCGGGCCGGATAGTCCCGTCGATCCCCGGCAAATCGATGAGGATCTGGCTCAACTCAAGCAAATCACCGACTGCGTGCGCACCTACTCGGTCGATCATGGGCTCGACCAGATCCCCGAACTCGCCAAGCGTCATGGCATGAAGGTGTTGCAGGGCCTGTGGCTGTCGAACAAGCCGGACCTCAACCGCAAACAGATCGCGACCACGATCGCCCTGGCCAAGCGGTTTCCCGACGTCATCGCGGCGGTCGTCGTCGGCAACGAAGTCTTGCTGCGAGGGGAGATGTCGGCGCCCGATCTCGTTCGGACCATCCGCGAGGTCAAGGCGCAGATCTCGATGCCGGTCACCTATGCAGATGTGTGGGAGTTCTGGCTGCGCCACCGCGACATCGCCACCGCCGTCGATTTCGTCACGATCCATATCCTGCCTTACTGGGAGGATTTTCCCATTCCCGTACGGGATGCGGCCCAGCACGTCAATGCCATTCGCAAGCAGGTGGCCGCTGCCTTTCCGGACAAGGACGTATTGGTGGGCGAGTTCGGGTGGCCGAGCGCTGGACGTATGCGTGAAGGCGCGCTGCCGTCGCCGGTGAACCAGGCGTATGCCATGCACGCGGTGCTCGACCGCGCCAAGCGCGAGAGCTATCGCGTCAACCTCATCGAGGCGTATGACCAACCCTGGAAGCGCTGGCTCGAAGGGACCGTCGGCGGCCATTGGGGGCTGTTCGATGCCTATGGGCGACGGGCCAAGTTCGTCTGGGGCAGCGCCGTCTCCAATCATCCGCAATGGCCCTGGCAGGCTGCGGGCGGAGTGGGGTTCGCGGCCTTCATTTTCGCAACCGCGCTCGCAGTCCGCGGGCGGATCCCTGCCGCGGCCAGCGTCGGGTGGTGGCTGCGTCTTACGGCGATTGCGATTGTGTCCGGTACCCTGATCGGCTGGACGGTCGCGAACGTTCCGCTCGAAAGCCTGACGATCGGCGATTGGCTGCGCTCGCTCGCTTGGGCGGCCGTAGCGCTGATCGCGCCGGTGGTCGCCGCCGCCGCGCTGGCATCGGGGGCGAGCGCGCTGAGCTTCGCGCAAATCCTCGGTCGCGCCGCCCAACGCCCGCGCGACATGGTAGCGCTTTCGCTCGGCACTCTCTTGCTCGCGCTCGCCGTGCTTTCGGTGCAGGCGGCGCTGGGGCTTGTGTTCGACCCGCGCTACCGGGACTTTCCGTTCGCGCCGCTCACCGCCGCGACAATTCCGCTTTTGCTCGCGACGAAAGGAAAGCCCGCGACCAAAGGGGCGCTTCTGGCGAGGTGGAAGCGGCGCTTGCAAGCCCCGGCGGCTGAGACCGCGGTGGCGGCCACGCTGGCAGCGTCGGCGGTCTACATCGTTTGCAACGAAAGCTTCGCCAACTGGCAGGCGGTGTGGTTCTCGGCCGCTCTGCTCGCGCTTGCGTTTACCCTGCTGCAGGCGCAGGACGGGCCAAGCTGAGCATCAGCAGCGCGGCCGCAACGCCGGCGAGATTGGCGTTGTGCAGCACCAGGCCGAACGCGGTCGCGGCAAGCGCCACCGCGACCAACAGGATCGATGGCCGCAGCAGATTGAGCAATGCCGCGCCGAGCGCGATCCAGCCGAATGCGGAATAGTTGAACAGCACGATCACCAGCCGAAACGTCGCGCAT
>JBKOXY010000178.1:0-6748 GCA_046725125.1 Pseudomonadota bacterium
CTGAACCTTGCCGAGATTGACTTCGTTGAGCTTGCGCGCGAACGGCGTATTGCGAAAACCCCGCTTCGGCAGCCGGCGATGGAGCGGCATCTGGCCGCCTTCGAAGCCTTTGATGCGTACACCGGAGCGCGCGGTCTGGCCCTTGCCGCCGCGGCCGCCGGTCTTTCCCGTGCCGGAGCCGATGCCGCGGCCGATACGGGTGCGTTTCTTGCGCGCGCCCGCACGATCGGCGAGTTCGTTGAGCTTCATCGGCTCTCTCCCTGCGCGTCCACCACGCGGACTAAATGCCGAACCTTGGCGATCATGCCGCGCGTCTGCGGCGTATCCGGCAATTCGACGATGCGCCCGATCCGGTTGAGGCCAAGCCCGATCAGCGTCTCGCGTTGGGTATGATGACGGCGAATGGCGCTGCCGGTCTGTTCGATCTTGATGACTTTGTCGGTCTTGCTCATGTCGGCCTCTCGGCGCGTCTGACGGCTTTTAGTCTGCGGCCTGCTCGCCCTCGCCGACGTCACGGCGGCGCGCCTGCAGCGTTGATACTTTGATATTGCGCCGCGCGGCGACGGAACGCGGCGAGTCCTGGCGCTTGAGCGCATCGAACGTCGCGCGCACCATATTGTAGGGGTTGGACGAACCGAGCGATTTCGCCACCACGTCCTGCATGCCCAGCGTCTCGAACACGGCGCGCATCGGGCCGCCCGCGATGATGCCCGTGCCGGGCGGCGCTGCCCGCAGGAATACGCGGCCCGCGCCGTGGCGGCCGGCCACGTCGTGGTGCAGCGTTCGGCCTTCGCGCAGCGGCACCCGGATGAGACCGCGCTTGGCAGCGTCGGTTGCCTTGCGGATCGCCTCCGGGACCTCGCGCGCCTTGCCGTGGCCGAAGCCGACCCGCCCCTTCTCGTCGCCAACGACCACCAGCGCGGCAAAGCCGAAGCGACGGCCGCCCTTCACCACCTTGGCCACGCGGTTGATGTGGACAAGCTTGTCGGTGAATTCACTGTCGCGCTCTTCCCGGTCGCGGCGATCACGCGGTTCACGTGCCATGATTTTGTTCCAACTCGTTCTCGTCTGCAGTTGTAGCCGAAGGACGCAGCACGCACCGACGACGACGGATTACCTGTGGGTTCACGACCATCATTTGCGCTCCGTCGTCCGTCTTCAGAAATTGAGCCCGCCCTCGCGCGCCGCGTCCGCCAGCGCCTTGACGCGGCCGTGGTAGAGGTAGCCGCCGCGATCGAAGACGACCTCCTTGACGCCCTTCGCCGATGCACGCTCGGCGAGCCGTTTGCCGACCGCCTTTGCCGCCTCGATATTGGCACCGGTCTTGAGGCTGCCGCGCACGTCCTTCTCCAGCGAGGAGGCGGATGCGAGGGTTTGGCCGTTCGCATCGTCGATCACCTGCGCATAAATGTGTTTCGACGAGCGGAAGACCGAAAGCCGCGCGCGATGGCCGGCGACGCGGCGGACGTTGCGCCGCACTTTCGCCGTCCGCCGCAAGGTCCGATCAGCGACGGTCGCCATCGTGCGCTCCCATCATTTCTTCTTGCCTTCTTTGCGGAAGATGTACTCGCCCGCGTATTTGACGCCCTTGCCTTTATAGGGTTCGGGCTTGCGGAAAGCGCGGATTTCGGCGGCAACGTGGCCGACCTTCTGCTGGTCGACGCCGGCGACGACGATCTCGGTCGGCTTGGGCACCGCGATCGTGATGCCCTCCGGGATCGGGTAAACGATATCGTGGCTATAGCCGAGCTGGACCTGCAGGTGCTTGCCCTGCACGGCGGCACGATAGCCGACGCCGCTGATCTCGAGCCGGCGCTCGAAACCTTTGGTGACTCCCGTCATCGCATTGGCGAGCAGCGACCGGCAGGTCCCCCACATGGCGCGCGCGCGCTTGGTATCGGCGCGCGGATCGATCTTGACTTCGCTGCCTTGCACCTTAGCCGCCACATCGCCGTGCAGCGCGACCGCAAGCGCGCCCTTGGGGCCCTTCACCTTGATGAGCTGCCCCTCCACGCTGGCGGTGACGCCGGAGGGAATCGCAACGGGTTTTTTTCCGACACGAGACATGGCTGATGGTCCGTTGGCGTGCTGTTAGAACGATCGCTCCGTGATCATGTGCGAACGCCGCATCGCACCGCGACCTGGCTCCTTAGGTTCATATCAAAAGACCGTGCAGAGAATTTCTCCGCCTACATTGTTGTCGCGCGCGTCGTGATCGGCCATGACGCCCTTGGGTGTCGACAGGATCGCAACCCCCAATCCGTTGTTCACGCGCGGGAGACCCCTGACCGAGGCGTAGACCCGCCGCCCCGGCTTCGACACCCGCGAAATCTCGCGGATCACCGGCTCGCCGTCGGAATATTTCAGCTCGATCTCAAGTTCTTTGCGTCCGTTCGAGTGCTCGACCGCGGCGTAGCCGCGGATGAAGCCTTCGGTTTTGAGCACATCCAGCACGCTCACGCGCAACCTGGACGCCGGCGTCGATACCTTCGACTTGTTGCGCATTTGTGCATTGTGAATGCGGGCAATCATATCGCCGAGCGGATCGTTCATAGCCATCGCCCCGCCCTCCTTACCAGCTCGATTTGACCAAGCCCGGGATCAGCCCCTTGGAGCCGAGATCCCGAAGCGCGATGCGCGACAGGCGGTGCTTGCGGTAGTAGCCGCGCGGCCGGCCCGATATCTCGCAACGATTGCGAATGCGGGTCGCCGAAGAGTTGCGCGGCAGTTCCGCGAGCTTGAGGGTTGCCGCGAATCGCTCCTCCATCGGCTTGGTCTTGTCGCGGGCGATGGCCTTGAGCCGAGCGCGCCGGCCGGAATACTTCTTGCTCAGCTTGCGCCGCCTGCTGTTCTTCTCGATCGAACTTTTCTTCGCCATCAATGTCTCCTGGCTTTCCGCATTGCGGATGACCTCACTGCCGGAACGGGAAGTTGAACGCGCTTAACAGCGCTCGCGCCTCGTTATCGGATTTCGCGCTGGTGCACACCGTAATGTCCATCCCCCAGACGTCGGCCACCTTGTCGTAGTCGATCTCGGGAAAGATGATGTGTTCTTTGATGCCGATGGTGTAATTCCCCCCGCCGTCGAAGCTTTTCGGCGACAAGCCGCGGAAATCGCGCACGCGCGGCAGGGCGATATTGATCAGCCGGTCGACGAACTCGTACATGCGGGCCTTGCGCAGCGTCACCTTGCAGCCGATCGGTTGGCCGTCGCGCACCTTGAAGGTGGCGATCGACTTTCTGGCCTTGGTGATCACCGCTTTCTGGCCCGCGATCAGGCCGAGATCATTGGCGGCGGCTTCGACCTTCTTGCGGTCGTTGACCCCTTCGCCGATGCCCATATTGATGACGACCTTCTCGATCACCGGCACCTGCAGGCGGTTCTTGTAGCCGAACTCTTCCGACAGCTTCTTGCGCACGACGTCTTCGAAATAGGTCTTGAGCCGCGGCGTGACGCGTTCCTCCGGCCGCCTCGGCTTCGGCGGCCGGGCGGCTTCGCCCTTGCCGGACTTGTCGCCCTTCTCGGGCTTGGGGCCCTTTTGCGCCTGCTGCGCCTTGTCGCCCCTCTCGGGCCGCGCAGCCTTGTCCGCTGCCTGCGGCTTCTCGGCCTTGGCTTTGGTTTCGGTGTCAGCCATCGATCTCAACTCCCGAACGCTTGGCCACCCGCACCTTGCGTCGATTGTCGCCTTCGCCCACGAACTTGAACCCGATGCGCGTCGGCTTGCCGTCCTTGGGATCGGCGAGCGCGAGATTGGACAGATGCAGCGCGGCCTCCTTGGAGATGATGCCGCCCTCCCGCTGCGCGCTCTGCTTCTGGTGCCGTTTGACCAGATTGACGCCGCGCACCAGAGCACGGCCCTCATCGGTGCGCACTTCGATCACTTCGCCGGTGCGGCCCTTGTCGCGGCCGGTGAGCACGATCACCTTATCGCCCTTGCGGATTTTCGCCGCCATCACAGCACCTCCGGCGCGAGCGAGATGATCTTCATGTGGTTCTTGGCGCGCAGCTCGCGCGGAACCGGCCCGAAGATGCGCGTGCCGACCGGCTCCATCTGCGGATTTATCAGCACCGCGGCGTTGCGGTCGAAGCGAATGATCGAACCGTCGGGACGCTTGATGTCCTTCGAGATCCGCACCACCACGGCCTTCATCACCTCGCCCTTCTTCACGCGTCCTCGCGGGATGGCCTCTTTCACCGACACCACGATCACGTCGCCGATGGTGGCGTATTTGCGCTTCGACCCGCCGAGCACCTTGATGCACATGACGCGCCGCGCGCCGGAATTATCCGCCACGTCGAGGTTGGTCTGCATCTGGATCATGACGCCACCCTCGTCCTCTCAATTCCCGCGCGCACTGCGCTCACACGACCTTCTTCTTCTCGCCCCGAACCACTTCCCAGCGCTTGAGCTTGGACAGCGGCCGGCGCTCTTCGATCCAGACGATGTCGTCCACCTGGTACTCGTTGGTCTCATCGTGGGCGTAGTATTTCTTGGTACGCCGCACCGTCTTCTTCATGACCGGGTGGGTGAAGCGGCGCTCGACGCGCACCACCACGGTCTTGTCCTGCTTGTCGCTCACCACGACGCCCTGGAGCGTGCGCTTCGGCATCTCTGACTACTCCGGCTTGGCTTTCGAGCGCGCGGCCCGCTTGGGTTTGGTTGCTGGCTTCTCGCGCGGCGCGGTCGTTGACGCCGGTGCCGGCCGTCCTGAACGCTTCTGCGCCGCGATCGTCTTGATCCGCGCGATGTCCCGGCGAACCTGTCGAACCCGCGCGGTGTTCTCGAGCTGCCCCGTCGCCCGCTGGAAGCGCAAGTTGAACCGCTCCTTCTTGAGTTTGAGAGCCTCGTCGTCGAGCTGGTCGACGGTCATGGCCCGAAGATCACCCGACTTCATGACGATTACTCCGCGATGCGCTCGATGAAGCGCGTCTTGATCGGCAGCTTGGCGGCGGCGAGTCCAAGCGCCTCGCGCGCCATCTCCACCGACACACCGTCGACCTCGAACAGGACGCGCCCCGGTTTGATGCGGGTGACCCAGAGTTCCGGCGTCCCCTTGCCCGAACCCATGCGCACCTCGAGCGGCTTCTTCGACACCGGCACGTCCGGATAGATGCGAATCCAAACCCGGCCCGCGCGCTTCATGTGGCGGGTGAGGGCGCGGCGCGCGGCCTCGATCTGACGCGCCGTGACCCGCTCCGGCTCCAACGCCTTGAGCCCGAACTGGCCGAACGCCAGGTCGACGCCCGAGGTCGCAATCCCCTTGATGCGGCCCTTGTGCGCCTTGCGGAATTTGGTGCGCATCGGTTGCAGCATGGCTTTTCGCCTTTCTTAGTCCCTTGCCAGCGGAGCACTCACGGCGCGTCGCGACGGGGACGCCCGACCTCGCCTTCCGCCATCTTCTTGTCCTGCGCCATCGGATCGTGTTCCATGATCTCTCCCTTGAAGATCCAGACCTTTACGCCGCAGGTGCCATAGGTGGTGAAAGCCGTGGCCACGCCGTAATCGACGTCCGCGCGCAGCGTGTGCAGCGGCACGCGGCCCTCGCGATACCATTCCATGCGCGCGATCTCCGCGCCGCCGAGGCGGCCCGAGCAGTTGATGCGGATACCGCCGGCGCCGAGCCGCATCGCCGACTGCACGGCACGCTTCATGGCGCGGCGGAAGGCCACGCGGCGCTCCAGCTGTTGCGCGATCGATTCGGCGACGAGCTGGGCATCGAGCTCCGGCTTGCGAATCTCGACGATGTTGATCACGACATCGGACTTCGTGAGCTTGGTGACCTTCTTGCGAAGCTTCTCGATGTCGGCGCCCTTCTTGCCGATGACGACGCCCGGCCGCGCGGATTGAACGGTGACGCGGCACTTCTTGTGCGGCCGCTCGATCACGATCTTCGACACCGCCGCCTGCTTGAGGTCCTTCATCAGCTCCTCGCGGATCTTCATGTCCTCGTGCAGCAACTGGCCGTACTCGTTCTTGCCGGAGTACCAGCGCGAATCCCAGGTGCGGTTGATGCCGAGGCGCAAGCCGACCGGATTGACCTTTTGACCCATTGGTTACCTCTCAAGAGCCGCGGCCTCGACCTCGCGCACGACGATGGTCAGGTTCGCGAACGGCTTTAAAATGCGGCCGATGCGACCGCGACCGCGCGGGTGAAAGCGCTTGATCACGATCGCCCTGCCG
The DNA here is from genome assembly GCA_046725125.1 of Pseudomonadota bacterium. Taxonomy (GTDB): domain Bacteria; phylum Pseudomonadota; class Alphaproteobacteria; order Rhizobiales; family Xanthobacteraceae; genus VAZQ01. The sequence continues at coordinate 6,183 of JBKOXY010000178.1, forward strand.
ACATGGGCCTCGGCGACGACGAGATCGTCGACGTCGAGGTCGTGATTGTTTTCGGCGTTGGCGACCGCCGATTCCAGGCATTTGCGCACGTCGCGCGCGATGCGCTTGCGCGAAAATTCGAGATCGGCCAGCGCGGTCGCCACCTTCTTGCCGCGGATGAGTTGCGCGACAAGGTTGAGCTTCTGCGGACTCACCCGCAGCATGCGGGCGACCGCTTTCGCCTCGTTCTCGGCAAGCGCGCGCTCGCGTGTCTTCTTGCCCATGTCCGTCCTTAACCTTGTGAGCTGCCGCCGGCCGCAGTCGGTGCGGCCGCGGCGGGTGCAGCCGGCGCGCCGGGAACGGCAGGGCCCGCCGCGCGTTTCGCCTTGCGATCCGACGAATGGCCGTAGAACATGCGCGTCGGCGCGAACTCCCCGAACTTGTGGCCGACCATCTCCTCGGTCACCAGCACCGGAATGTGCTTCTGGCCGTTGTAGACGCCGAAGGTCAGCCCGACGAATTGCGGCAGGATGGTCGAGCGCCGGCTCCAGATCCTGATCATCTCGTGGCGGCCCGACGAGCGCGAC
>JBKOXY010000246.1:0-6065 GCA_046725125.1 Pseudomonadota bacterium
GCCGCCTACATGCGCGAGGAGGTCGAGCGCTGGCACAGGGTCATCAAGGCCGCCAATGTGAAGCTCGAGTGAGCAAGGATGACGGCCGCTACAGTATCGTTTGGCACTGCAAGTCCCTCGCCTTCGAATGCCAGTCTCAGCGGCCTCGACGGAGTCAACTTTTTCCTCGCCGGTGTTTTGGCTGGGTTTGGTCCCTATGTGGCCGCTTATCTGGCTGACCAGAAATGGACGCAGGACAACATCGGCTTCGCCCTGACCGCGAGCGGCCTTGCCGGCTTGCTCAGCCAGCTCCCGGGAGGCGAATTGCTGGATACCGTCCGCTCGAAGCGAGCGGTCGTTGTGGCGGGCGCCGCAATGGTGGCCGTCAGTGCGATCATTATTGCATTTCAGCCGAGCTTTCCGCTGGTCTTCACGGCCCTGATGCTGCAAGGAATCACGGGCGGCTTCCTCGGGCCGGCGATCGTTGCGATTAGCCTCGGCCTAGTTGGCCATGCGGCCTTGGCTGAACGGCTCGGACGCAATCAACGCTTCGCCTCGACGGGAAATCTGGTCGCGGCCGGGCTCATGGGCCTGATCGGATATTTTTTGTCGTACCAGGCGATATTCCTGACAGTCGCCGCACTCACCCTTCCGCTGTTCGTTGCGCTCGCTCGCATCCGTGCAGCCGACATCCACTTCGGCCGCGCCTGCGGCGCGCCCGATCACGACATGCCTGGTCTACCCGCGAGGGCAAGCCTCCGAAGCCTCTGGAAGAGTCCGGGGTTGCTCGCCTTTGCCGCCTGCCTGTTCCTGTTTCAACTCGCTAACGCTTCCGTGCTGCCGCTTGTGGTAGAGGATCTCGTATACCAGGGAGAGAAGCGCTCCTCGCTCGTCGTCTCGGCATTGATCGTCCTGCCGCAGATCATCGTTGCCGTGATCGCTCCTTGGGTCGGGCAATGGGCAAAAAACTGGGGCCGCCGGCCGCTTCTCCTCATCGGGCTCGGCGCTTTGCCGATCCGCGCGTTGCTGTTCGCCTCAGTCGTCGATCCGACGTTGGTTGTTGCTTTTCAATTGCTCGATGGCATCAGCGGAGCGGTGTTGGGCGTGCTGACGGCGCTGGTCATCGCCGATGTCACCGGCGGCACCGGTCGCTTCAACTTGGCCCAGGGCATCGTTGGAACGGGGTCCGGAATCGGCGCTTCGCTAGGCACTACGCTCTTCGGTCTCGTAGCGGCGAGTTTCGGTCGCACCGCCGTATTTCTGAGTATTGCATCGGTGGCTCTGCTCGCGGTCGTGATCCTTTGGTTTTTCATGCCGGAGACGAGGCCATCGACTGAAGGATAAATGCCAGGCTCCCTTGCTTTGATAATGGACACGATACTTTTGAGCCAATCCATTGAGTGTTCAACACATCTTCAAAGGTCAACACGTATCCGTGACCTCCGTGAATGGAATCGCATGAGCGCGAGTCTCTTTCGGTGAGGCCATGCTGATCTCACCAGAGGAGATACGACGATGTTGACCGCATACCGGACGTCAGGCGAGGCCGATTTTGCAATGGAGCGAGAATGGATTCGATCGCCGCCCGAAACTGTCAAAGACGATAGCTCGTCGGCTCTGCCCAGCCTCGAGGCCGATGCAAGAAGGCTTGGACGGCCGCATGCAGCGCACTATCTGTTCAACTCCATGCCTTGCGCGTACACGTGGTTTTACCACTAGCGAACCCGTCTTCGTGTGCCCCGTGCGGGGCGCGGCTCACGTCCGTGCCAGTCGGTTTTCACCAAACGAATGGCAGAAGACGATATTTCACTTTTGCTTGATACTCCGGGTAGCCTGGAAGGTTCTGTCTCAGGAAGCGTTCCTCATCGAGGAGCCTCCAGATGAGGACGGGCAGGACGAGAAGAAGTACGAAGAGTCCCCACCACGAGCCGAGTGCGAGCGGTATGCCGAGCAGCATGACGAGTGCCGCGGCATACATCGGATGCCGCACGAAAGCATACGGGCCCGTCGAAATGACCGTTTGGTCTTCGGCAATCTGAATCGTCGAGGCGCCGTAGCTGTTTTCCTTGAACACGAAAAAGGTGAACAGGAACCCAAGGGCGATCAGGGCATCCCCCAGTACCGACACCGATGCCGGTACCGGTGACCATCCGAACCGGTAATCGAGTGCAGGAAAGACCAGCATTGCAATGAATCCGAGCGTCGCCAACACCATGATGATCTTCTGCGCCGGTTCCTTTTCCGCTCGGGGTCCCACGTTCATGCGGCGCTCGAGAAGCTTCGGATCATGGATTGCGAGGTACACGGTTACGGCGCCCGACGTGCATATGAACACGGCCATAAAGAGCCATGCTTGCCAATAAGCGAGGGTCCAGGCGGGAATGAAAAGGAGCGCCGCTAGCGCCAGGATGCCAAAGAGGGATGAACGCAATGCGCGTCTGGCGACATCATTCATATCGCAATGTTACCATTTCTGCGTCATCGCATTCTCGAGGGCGAGAAGCCGAGCGGCGCTAGGCCCGGCGTGCCGTCCTCGAATTCGCCTGGCGATGAATTTTGCCATGATTCAGCCAAAGCTTTCGCAATACTGTTGAATTGGGGCCAAGGGAGACCTCCAGGGGAAGGGGGCTCAATTGTTTCAAATACGCCAGTTTGCTGCTGCCGCCGTGACAGCCGTGTTGCTGCTCGCAGGCGCGTTTTTCGCCGTCGTTTTCTCAGTGGTGGACGCGCGGGCCGAAGGTCCACTCGGCCTCTGCGAAGACGCGGCCGAGCTCACGATCTTGCCCTCGCCGCTCGCGCCCTGGAAGGGCGCGCCTTTGCGCGTCCTCGTCGTCGCGGAGAGGCCGCTCGAGGGCGAGCTTTCGCTGATCGCGCCCGATGGAAGCGTCGCGGCCAAATCGCGCGAACGGCACGGTGGTCCGCCCTATTTCTGGTTCGCCGAGGTCGCCACACCGGCCGCCGGCACCTGGCACGCGAAGCTCGCGCGCGAGCGCGCGCCGGCCGAATGCAGCACGATCACGCGCGATATCGCCGTGCGCGGTGCCGAGCCACCGCGGCTGCAACCGACCGAGGGAAGCCTCTGGCCGTTGCGCAACACGTGGAGTCGCGAGACCGAAAACCTGTATTCCGCCTGGATCGAGAAGCTCTTCGACGCGCCGCTCGACGCCACGCTGTCGTGGAAGGCGCTGCATGAGGTGCTGCGCGATCGCTCGCGCAATGTCCTGTTCAACCATTTGGGTCTGCGCGAAGACTCGATGGGAATGATCGTTCGTCCCGACTGCGCCGACCTTCCCTACTTCTTGCGCGCCTATTTCGCGTTCAAGATGGGGCTGCCGTTCGGCTACACGAAGTGCACGCGCGGTGGCGGCGGCGAGGGGCCCAAGTGCCACGGGTGGTGGAACATTCAGAATCTCGAGCCGCCGCCCGCGCCTGAACCGCCACCGGAGCAACAAATCGCGTCCCCCACCGTGGTGGAAATGTTTCGCCCGGCGGTGGCCCAGCCGGTGGCCCCGCCAATGAGCCGACTTGCGGCGCTGAAGCGGCTGGGGCTGGCGGCTGGATTCGGCGAATATTTGCGCTCGGCCGTCGCCGATGGCGTTCATTCCGGAAGCGGGCGAACGGCGCTGAGCGACGACAACACCGATTATTATCCCGTGCCGCTGAAGGAGGAGACGCTGCGCCCGGGCACCGTCTACGTCGATCCTTATGGGCACGTGTTGGTGCTGGCGCGGCGCGTGTCGCAGTCGGAGGACGCGGCGGGCCTCTTCCTCGCCGTCGACGCGCAGCCCGACGGAACGGTCGCGCGCAAGCGTTTTTGGCGCGGAAATTTCCTGTTCGCGCAAGATCCCGCGCTCGGCGGTCCCGGGTTCAAGCGCTTCCGGCCGATCGTGCGCGACAAGAACGGCGGTTTGCGGCGGCTGACCAACGCCGAGATCGCGAAAGATCCCCAGTACGGCGATTTCTCGCTCGATCAGGCGCGGCTCGGGATCGAAGACTTCTACGATCGCATGGATGACGTGATGTCGCCGGCGCCGCTCGATCCTTTGCGCGCGATCAAGGAGGCGATCGCGGCGCTGGAAGAGCAGGTGAAGGCGCGCGTGACGTCGGTCGAGAACGGGCGCAAGTTCCAGACCAGCGGGCGCGGCGACGCCGCGATGCCGGACGGCCCGGCAATCTTCGAGACGACCGGCGCGTGGGAAGATTTCGCGACCCCAGCGCGCGATCTGCGTCTCTTGATCGCGATCGACGTGGTGCGCACCTTCCCGGATCGCGTCGTGCGGCGGCCGGAACGCTACGCGATGCCGAAGGGGAAGTCCGTCGCGGACGTGAAGGCGGAATTGGAAAGCGTGCTCGCGTCGGAGCTTTCGGCGCGCAAGTTTTCCTATACGCGCAGCGATGGCTCCGCCTGGACGCTCGCGCTCAAGGACGTGCTCGACCGCGCGGCGGATCTCGAGATGGCGTACAACTTGAACGACTGCGTCGAGCTACGCTGGGGCGCACCCGACAAGAGCGCCGAGGCGTCGACGTGCAAGCGGCACGCGCCGTCGGCGCAGCGCGCGAAGATGACGGAATACCGCGCGTGGTTCCGCGAGCGGCGCCGGCCGCCGCGCGCTTAGCAGTGCGTGCACGCGCAAAGGCAAGCCGCGGAACTCGTCGTCAATCTGACTACCGCCAAGCACTCGGTCCGGCGATCCCCGAGTCGCTCCTCCTGCGCGCTGACGAGGTGATCGAATGAAACGTCGCGAGTTCATCACGCTGCTCGGCGGCACGGGAGCGGCGCTGTTCGCCGTTCAGTTTCCCTGCGCGACCTTGGCGCAGGACGGAGCCGACTGGGTCACCGCATTCCCGCGCGCTCCGGTCCATGTCGCCGCGTGGCCCGCCGGCAGAAAGGTCGCCGTCAGCTTCGCGCTGTTCGTCGAAGAGTTCGGCTTCGGCCAAGGCCCGGTATTCCGTCCGGACCTGGCGACCCGCAACCCTGACCTGGTGAACGAGGCATTTCGCCAATACGCGATCGACTGGGGCGTCCCGCGCGTCGGCCGATTGTTCAAGGAGTTGGATGTTCCGCTCAGCATCGTGTTGAACGCCGAGTTTCCCGCTAAACACGCGTCGGTGTGGAAGGAGTTCCGCGCCACACAGCCGAACGCGCCGATCATCGGCCACGGCATGAACAACACCAACCGCGGACTGCCGCTCGGCCGTGGGCTCGCCGCGCAAAAAGCCTATATCCGCGAGACGTTGGATTTGATCGCGGGCGCAACGGGCGTCAGGCCCACCGGCTGGTCGTCACCGAGCGTCTATTCCAATGGCGACACGATGCAGGCGGTTGCCGCCGAGGGCATCACCTACACTATCGACCAGATGGATTCCGACATCATTTCGCGCTTGAAGACGCCGGACGGCTCGCTGGTCCAGCTGCCCTATCCGGTTGTCACGGTCGACATGGGCCAGCACCTCGCGCGGATGAAGGCGCCCGCCGAGATCGAGACGCTGTGGCTCGATTACGTGTTGGAGCTCGCTAGCGAGGCCCGCGCCGACCCCGCGCGCGAGGCGACGACGGTGGTCATTGGAATCCATCCCTTTGTGATCGGGACGCCCGACGGGGCTGCCGCCTTGCGGCGCGTTCTCTCGCGTCTCAAGAAGGATGATCAAGTCTGGCTGACGGACACCGACGCCATTCTCAAGGTGGCCGGCCTGAAATGATGGCGTGGCTGAATGTCCGGTCTTGGTGCTGTACGGACATGACGAGGCAGCTCGCGCCCGCTTTGAGCAGCAGTAGAGCAGCATCTTCGGGGAAACCGCCCGTCATGATGCGCATTCTTGTAGTAGCAATTTTCGGTGCACTGCTCGCCAGTTGTTCGGGCAGCAACAGGCTTGAAGACATTGTTCCCGCGTGGGCAAACACGCCGCCGCGGCGGCCGGCCACGCAGTACGCGGCACCCAAAAGCCATTCAGAAGGCCGCGGCACGCTGGCGGCGGAACCACGCGGAACACCTGAGGCGGAGCCGCAAGGCGCGAGCAAAGCTCCGGGTCAAAGCCCTGCTGAGGAGTAAAGACTGAGGAGACGGCATGATGCTCCGGTTCTCGCG
>JBKOXY010000007.1:0-3366 GCA_046725125.1 Pseudomonadota bacterium
ATCGCCGGCTGCTGCGCGCGCACTGGGAACGGCCACGCGAGTGCCGCACCGCCAAGCAGCGTAATGAACTCCCGCCGCGCCATGCAAAATGTCATCTGATCCCTCCGGCCGGAGGGGCTACCGAAGGATAGCACCCTCATCGGTCCGTGTCCGGCTTCACATCCGGCACCACAATCCCATAGGCATCCGGTGTACGGCTTCGGTTCTTGGCAGGATGCGCGAGGTATCCAATGCGTGACGAACGGCTTGAGGTCAGCGTCAGCTTCGATGAGAGGTGAGGCTACGTCGCCACTGCCAACGGGCTGCCGACCATCACCGCGTTGTCGTTGGCCGTCCTGCGCCGGCGCTCCATGTTCGTCAACGAGCGCGATTTCGATCCCCGGATCGGCTGCTCTAGATGCCATTCATTGCGCCAAGGTTTTGGGGTCCGCGGCACGATCGCAAATTGCCGTCTGCCAACTAGCCAAGGGCTCCGCCCTTGATATCCCTTGCGCCCGCGGGTGGCTAGAGCGCCTCCCATGAGCGGCAGTACCCTGCTGAGGTTGGGTCGGCCGGGGGCGCTCATGAACTCCTTCTACGAACACCACAAGGGCAGCATCCGTTGGCATTACCGTTGCTTTGATCGGATCCTTCTGAATGGGCTGATACAGCCGTTCCAGCAGCCGGAGCGCGTGGTTGGCTTCTTCAACACGTACCGGCAGCTCTATCCGGTTGGCCGGAACACGCTGCGCAGCATTGCCGACCAGTTCCAAGCTTGGCTGAAAGCTTGGGCGGGGAAACGGAACATCCCGGTTATGGAAGCCCCGAAAGGCCGCCGCGATGACTTCGTCGATCCTTACTTCAAAAGGGCGAATCCCGATGAAGTCGTGGTAATCCTCAAAGCGCGTGAGCCGGCCCGTATCATGACTGCGGTCGGCGACAGCAAATCGAACCGATGGCATCTTCAGATCGCAAATCGGTGGGTCGTTCAGTACAACTTCTACATCAATGACCGGCGGTGGGGCCGGATGTTCGTGCGCATTTGTCCCTATCTTCCGTTCTCCGCGCGCGTCTGCCTCAATCAACATCACTGGCTCGCAAACCGGATGCGCGAAGAAGCCATCGACGTAAAGCAATGTGCAAATGCCTTTATCAAATGCTCGGCGCCCGAGCGTCTCCAGCAACTCGCGGACTCGCTCACCCCTCATGATCTGCTGACCTGCGGTCAAAAATGGCTTGCGCGCCTCACCCCGTTCTTCACTGCGAAAGAGCGCGAAGAGGCGGGCTGTCAGCATCGTTTGTTCTTCTCGCAGATCGAGTTCTGCGACAACCTCATCTTCCGTCGCCGCGCGGCACTGGACAACCTCGGGGAGCGACTGCTTGACGCTAATCGAACAATCGGACAGCCCAACAAGATCACAGTGATCTTCGGTCGCAGGATCAGCAAGCATTATCGGGGCAAGCTGCAAACCGAGATCGAAGACATGAACCTGCCCAATCCGGTAATCCGCAGCCACTACGGCAACGGCTTCATCAAGCAATACGTTCGGGATCACCTCATCCTTCGGACCGAGGCCGCGAGTAACAACGTCCACGACTATGGCGTGAACAAATCAGTGCAGAACCTACCCGCTCTCCGTAATGTCCTCTCAGCGATCAACGACAACTATCTCAATGTGCAGAAGGATATCCTTGAGACTTTCATCGATCGCGGCCAGCTGCGGCGCCTCGCCGAACCGACCATTACTCCGACGGGAAAACGCATTCCTGGACTGCGACTCGATCACCCCCGGCAGCTCGCCCTAATGCACGCTCTCGTGCGCTTCGCGCACGTTGCCGCCGGCAATAACTTCACCACCGCGGAAATCCATCCCCACGTCATCAAGGCACTTGGATGCCCTTCCACCGACTATACGCTCGCCTCCCTTCGCTACGACCTCTCCAAGCTCCGAGCCAAGGGCCTCGTCGCCAAGCTCCCAAACTCCCGCCGCTATCAACTCCTCCCGCACGGATACTCAGTCTGTCTGGTCTTCCTGAAGCTATTCGAACGCGTCTACGCACCGCTGACCGCAGGCCTTCTCAGCCCCATCAGCGCCGATGCTCGAATCCGGGATGAAAAGCGATCCGAGCTCGACCGCCTCTATCACCGCGTCATCGATGACCTTGATGCACTCGTCCAGGCCGTCGGCCTCAAAGCCGCATGACAGCCACCACAAACGGGAATAAAATCCCCATTAAGGCCACCATAACGGTCTAATGACTTTCGGGCTCTCTGAGGCTGTTGCGACTCGTCATTGCCGTGCTCCGACTACCTCTCACCGTCAAGCGACGGCCGGTTAAGGAAAAGGTGGTCAGTATGCCCGGTCGGGCCATCCGTGGCATATGGTGCATGAGCACCCCATTTGCCCGTCGTGCGTGTCAGACCGCGTGCATGGGCATGTTGCTGGTAGGCGCAGCCGCCGACCCTCAGTCCGCGCGTGCCTTCGACTGGTTCGGCCTGTTCGGCTCTGACGAGGAGCTGCCGATCCCGAGCGCGGGCTCCCTGCCCTACACCGTGATGATCCAGGGCATCGACAATGACGATGTGCTGAAGGCCCTTAAGGACACGTCGACCCTTTACCGCCTGCGCCAAGAGGCTCCGCCCGACGGCGAGGGCATCGTGCGGCGCGCCGAGGCGGACCTGCGCCGCCTCTCCGATGCGATCTCGGGCTTCGGCTATTATGGCGGTCGGGTCTCCATTCACGTCGACGGCGTGATTCTCACGGGCGAGGGTTCGATTGCGGCGGCCGCCCGCGCGGCAGAAGCCTCCCGCAACCGCGCCCTGGTGCCGGTCAAGATCGTGGTCGAGCCAGGCCCGCCCTACATGCTCCGCTCCATCCGCGTGCGCGACCTCCGCGGACATCCCTTCGCCGACGAGGTGCTGCCGGCGCGCTTTACCCGCGTGGCGTACGACGTGCCGGCCCGCTCGGCCACCGTGCTCGCGCGCGAGGCCAGCATCACCGACCGCTTCCGCTCGCTCGGTCATCCCTTCGCCAAGACGGTCTCGCGCGATCCCGTAGTGGACGATGCAGCCCACGTCATGGACGTGACCTTCATAGTTGATCCGGGGCCGATCGCCCGGCTCGGTGAGGTCGCGGTTCGCGGCACCCAAGGCATCGACCCGGCGGTGGTGCGTTCCTTCATCTACACGGAGCCGGGCGACCCCTATTCGCCGAAAGCCCTGTCCGACATGCGCCGCTCGATTGGGAAGGTGGAGAGCCTGGGCTCGGTGCGCGTGCGCGAGGGCGAGACGCTTGATGCGGACGGCAATCTGCCGATCTTCGCCGACGTCACCGAGCGCGAGCGCAACCTGATCGGGGGCGCTGCCCGCTACTCCACCATCGATGG
>JBKOXY010000248.1:0-12217 GCA_046725125.1 Pseudomonadota bacterium
GCCAGCGTCGTCCACAGCCAGGGCGACATGGGCGCGTCGATCTCATCCGGCTCGTTCAAGACCGAAGGCATGGTGGTCATGCCGTGTTCGGTGCACACGCTCGCCGGCATCGCCAACGGCTACGGCGAGCACCTCGTTCACCGCGCCGCCGACGTGGTGCTCAAGGAGCGCCGCCGCCTGGTCCTGGTGGTGCGGGAAACGCCGTTGTCCGAGGTGCACCTCGAGAACATGCTCAAGCTCGCGCGCATGGGAGTGACGATCGTGCCGCCGGTGCCGGCGTTCTACAACCACCCGCAGACGATCGACGACCTCGTCAACCACATCGTCGCCCGCGTGCTCGACCAGTTCGATCTGCCCGCGCCCTTTGCCAAGCGCTGGGACGGCCACCTGCACACCGCGACCAAGATCGCGACCGTGGCGGGAAGCGCGAGCCCGGCGGCGAAGAGCGGGACGTGAGAGTTTTCGGGCGATACTCCGTAGCCCGATTGAGCATTAACGAAATCCGAGAGTTCGTCGCGTGGGGGGGGGGCGCGAGCGCCCCAAGGATTTCGCGCGCGCTCCATTGCGGCGGCGGCCGCTGGAATTTATGTCGTTCGGGGCGCATAGTAGCCCCGTGTCTACGGAGGCGCTCCCATGCCTCTCACAGGGCCAGTTCCCGAGGGCAAGACCTTCTTTTGTCCCCACTGCGGAGCACTTTATTCGGTGACCCATTCGCGGCTTCCCAAGAGCGAAAGCAACGTCGCAAAATGCGTCGTTTGCCTGCAGATCATGGACAGGCGGGATTCGACGAAAGCTCCGGTCTACAAGCTTGTCCAGCGGCCTGAAGATGCTTGACCGCGTGAAGCGCGAATACCACCCCACCCAATTCTATCGCAGCTCTCATGGAGCATGCGAAGCAACGCCACCTGCAAGGAGACCGCGATGACGCGACCGTTCGAGGGCATCAGGGTGATCGACGTCACGCATGTGCTGGCGGGGCCGTTCGCAACCTATCAATTGGCCGTGCTCGGCGCCGACGTGATCAAGGTCGAGCACCCCGACGAGCCCGACCAGAGCCGCGGATCCGGCACCGACAAGGCGCTCAACCGCCGCAACATGGGCACCTCCTTCCTGACGCAAGCCTCCAACAAGCGCGCGATCACGCTCGACCTCAAGGCGCAAGCGGATCGCGACATCCTCAAAAAGCTTGTCGCCACCGCCGACGTGTTCGTGGAGAACTACCGGCCGGGCGCGTTCGAGGCGCTGGGCCTGGGCTACGACGCGCTGTCGGCGATCAATCCGCGGCTGATCTACGCCTCGTTCTCGGCCTTCGGCCAGCACGGTCCGCGCGGCCCACAAACGGCCTACGATCACGTGATCCAAGCCACCTCCGGCATCATGGCGATGACGGGGACCAAGGACGTGCACCCCGTGAAGTTCGGCGCGCCGGCGATCGATTACGCCACCGGCATGACCGGCGCCTTCGCCTTGGCGTCGGCGCTGTTCCAGCGCGAGCGTACCGGACGCGGCCAGCGCATCGACATGGCCATGCTCGACGTGGCGATGATCTTGATGAGCTCGCATCTGACCGGCTATCTGCGCAACGGCGTCCATCCCAAGCCCCACGGCAATCGCCATCCCCACGCCACCAACGGCGCCTTCGAAACCAAAGACGGGCTGGTGATGCTCGGCGCCAGCAACCTGCGCCAGCAGCGCCGCTTGTGGACCGTGCTCGGGCGCCCCGACATGATCAAGCGCACCAACGACGAGCGCGACGAGGATCACGACCGCGAGATCGCCGTCCTCTCGGAGATCATGTTGACGCGCACCGCCGACGAGTGGGAGGAGTTCTTGCAAGCGCGCCACGTGCCGGCCGCGCGCGTGCGCACCATGGGCGAGGCGCTCGCCGACCCGCAACTGGCGACCCGCGGCGTCGTTCACCGCCATGCCGCCGCCGCCGGGGTGGAGGGCGGTTTCGGCGTGCCGCTGGCCGCGTTCACCTTCGCCCATGGTGGTCCGCGCATCGACTCGGCCCCGCCCACGCTCGGCCAGCACAACGAGGAAATCTTCGCCGAGCTCGGCCGTGCGCGGCGCGAAGCGCGCGCCGGGTGAGCCGGAGAGCCCGGACGAGGCGCTGGCGACATCCGGGATGGATCGCCGATGCGCGGCTTTTCTCGGATTTCGCCGCCGCGCGATCCGCGCTACGCTACCCACGCGGCAACCGACGGAGATCGAACCATGGTCAAGTACACCTGGGACCACATCCATTTGCGAACCGCCAATCCCGAAGCGACCGCCCAGTGGTATGAACGCATGCTCGGCGCCGAGGTGATCCGCACCATGCAGCAGGGCAAGCCGCGCATCGACCTCAAGCTCGGCGGCGCCAACATCTTCATCGCGCCGGTCGCGCCCGGCGATGGCGTCAACCCGCCGCCGGTCACGCCCTACCAGGGCCTCGATCACTTCGGGCTCACGGTCAGCGGGATCGATGCCGTGGTCGCCGAACTCAAGGCCAAGGGCGTCGAGTTCACCCGCGACCCCACCACGGTGCGGCCCGGGGTGCGCGTCGCCTTCCTGCGCGCGCCCGAGGGAGTGTCGATCGAGCTGCTCGATCGCAACGCCGCCTGAGCCGGACGAAGCGGCGAACGCGAGCGGAGGAGGAGGAACCATGGACGATAAGCGCTTTGCGGTCACCCATACGGACGAGGAATGGCGCCGTCTGCTCACGCCCGAGCAATACCAGGTGCTGCGCGGACACGGGACCGAAGCGCCCGGCAGCTGCGCGCTCAACTATGAGAAGCGTCCCGGCACGTTCGTCTGCGCCGGATGTGGCCAATCGCTGTTCGTATCGAAGAAGAAGTTCGAGAGCGGCACCGGCTGGCCGAGCTTCAACGATCCGGTTCAAGGTGCGGTCGAAACCTCGACCGACCGAAGCTATGGGATGGCGCGCACCGAGGTGCATTGCAGCCGGTGCGGCAGCCATCTCGGGCACGTGTTCAACGACGGGCCCCCGCCGACGCATCTGCGCTATTGCATCAACGGCGTCGCCATGAACTTTGAGCCCGAGCAGACGTAGCGGCGCTTGTCGCCGCGCAGGCGCTTGGGGGGGCGCACGAATTTCGCGTGATGGTTCGGGATGGCGCGACCAGCTCACGCCGCGGCGTCGAGCGCGGTAGCGTCTCAGTTTAAATGAGACACTGCCGACCGCGTAGCAAACTCCGCTCATTCCCGCGAAAGCGGGAATCCAGGGCCGAGGGCTGGGTCCCCGCTTTCGCGGGGACGAGCGGAAGAGAGCAAACTGAGACACTACTCGAGCGTCTCGTCATCGGCATTGCGGCAACGATCCATGCAAAAAGCCCGGCAGCTGAGACTGCCGGGCTTTTTTTCGTCTCTTGTTCGTGGCTCGGTTAGATGAGCAGCCTTGCGGCTGCGAGCACGATCCCCGTGACGAATACAGCCATGGAGGAAAACAGCAAGATTTCGTTCAGGACTTTGGTCATTGCAGCCTCCCCTGTGCGGACGATCCCCTGTCCGCAGGCGTAGGCGACCCCAGCACCATGGCCAAAAGGTGACGGCGACCGTCGAAAATTAAGGCAACAGGGATCGTCGAAAATTGCGTGCTGGTCCAGAGCCTTAGGCTTTCCAGAAAAGGGCTGGTTGTGTGCAGCGGTCCGCGCACGCAGCGGGGCACGCGGACCGTCGCCTTCGCGTCAATTCGCTCGTTGCAATCGATTCATGCCGTCAATTGTTCACGCACCTAGAAGTCGCGATTGGTGGGGTTGTTCCCGAGACCCGCATTGAGCGGAAACGCGTGCAGCAATTGATGGCGCGGCCGCCCACGCTGTTGATCGGCGGCGGCTTCTAAACGGGCAGGGCCGGCTGGACCGGCAGCGACGGCGCGCTCGGCGCCAGAACCGGCGGCAGGTAGGTGCTGCTGCCGCGCGAATCGTGCGCGGGCGTTCCGCGCGTTCCTTCGGCTGATCCTCGCTCCGAGCAGGCCGTTTTGGCAGGCCCTGCACGCTGATTGGGATTGCACTCTCGTCCAGCGTTATCGGTAGGACGGAACGCTCGACCTTTGGCGGGACGGGAGGCTCAACGCGGTGCTTCTTCGGCCGCGCCGATGCGGTTTCGCCCGTCGCAAGAGCAAATCCCACAGCGAGGGTGAGACTTAAAACCTTCGACAATGGCGCGCGCATGTATGATGAAAATAAACATTCCCCGCGCGCCGCCAGTGGAACTCGTTCACCCGCACCTCATCCCGTGCGCTCCCTCGGGGCGCTCTGTGAGATTTTTGCAACGCTTGGGATTTTTTTGAATCGCACCGCAATCCAGCACTGATTTGCCTTGCAATGTCGCGCAATCACAACAACGGGGGGCTTCATGGATGTACAGGCAACGTACTACCGCAGACGAGCCATCGTGGCCAGGCAGTCCGCGGCGGGAGCAATCGACCCATCCGTAAGAGCCGCGTTCGCAGAGGTTGCGAACCATTGGCTCGCGCTGGCGGAACAAGTCGAATGGCTGCGATCCGTTCAGCACCGACGCCTTCGCGTCGATGGCGCGATAGGGGAATTGGTCAGCGGTGAGCCGAGGCGCCGCAGCGGCTAGATCCCGCGGCGGGACAACACGAACGGTGCGCCCATGGCCGGGGGCCGAGAGACGAGCCCTGTGCCGCGCCACGCCGCTGCCGCGCTCGCGGTCAATTCGTCCGCGGCAGGGTGTAGGCGGCGCGGACCTTGTCCAGCAAGGCCGGCGGCAGCTCGCTGACCTGGGCCACGAGGCGTTGCAGCTCCTCGCCCGCCAGCGGCGACACGCCGACGTTGATCCGCTGGGCCTCGGCGAGCAATTCGGGGTCCTTCATGGTGGCGTCGAACGCGCGCCGCAGCGCGGCGAGGCGATCGGCGGGGACGCCGGGGGTGGTGAAAAAGGCGGTGCCGACCTCGGTCGCATTCATGACTGCGCTGAGGATCGCGCGCTCCTCGTCGTTGCGGGCGAGCTCGACGGCGGTGGGAATATCGGGCAGCTCGGCGTGCCGCTTGAGCGCGAACTGCACGAGGATCGCGACGTCGGCGTCGCGTATCCAGTCGGGGTGGGCGACCTTGAGCGCGGTCCACGAGGTCGAGTGACCCTCGACCTCGCCGCGCTCGACCGCGAGCATGGCTTCGTTCGAGCCTTTGTATCCCATCACCAGCTTGAACTTCGTTCCGAACACGTTGTTCATGACGGTGGGATAGATCGAGACGGTCGAGCCGACCCCGGTCCCCGACAGCGTGGATTCGCGTTTCTGGGCATCGGCGAAGGTTTTTACCGGCGAGGTCTTCCACATGAACACGATGTTGACGAGCGAGTCGATGCGGCCGATCCAATTGAGCTCGGCGGTCTTGAAGCGCACGCCCTGAGTGCCGAGCTTCTCGTCGAGCGGGATGGTCGGCGCGCCGATGCCGATGACGGTGCCGTCCTTGGGAGCGACGTTGAAAATCGTGTTCACCGCCAGGAAGCTGCCGGCGCCGGGCTGGTTCTTCGGCACGATCGAGGGCTTTCCGGGAATGTGCTTGCCGAGATGGCGGGCGAGCAGCCGCCCGAAAGTGTCGTTGCTGCCGCCGGGCGGGTAGCCGATGACGAAATCGACGGTCTTGCCGGCGTAGAACTGTTCCGGCGTTTGCGCCGAAGCTTCGGCACCCAAGACTCCGGCAAGCAAGACGGCGACGCAGCTCGCGCGTAGACACAACTGCACGTCGTTTTCCTTCCCTGTTGTAGCCCTCGGGGCGGATGGGCTCCAAGGGCGTTTATGCCCGTCCATAGCCCGCGAAGACGGGCGTCAAAAGCCCTTCTGGCGGGATATAGCGTAATCCGCCTTCCCGTTCCACAAAACACTGACCACGGGTTGCGGCGGCGCTGCTCGCAGCGGAATTTATGATGCCGCGCTCGCCTCTCGCTTGCGCGAGGAGGTGGTGTATCATTTTTCGAAAGTTGCTTTGTCCGATCCAGCAGATGCCGGTTTCTTTTTCCTCTTCCTCGCGGCGCAGGCGTCGCGCCATCATCATCGGTGGCTCGATGTCCGGCCTGTTTGCCGCGGCATTCCTGCGGCAGAAGGGGTGGGACGCCGACGTCTATGAGCGCTCTATGGTCGAACTGGTCGGCCGCGGCGCCGGGATCACCACCCATCCAGAGCTGCTGGACGCGCTTCGCGAGAGCGGCGCTGGCACCCGCGACCTCGGCGTCGAGGTCGAGAAACGCATCGCTCTCGACCGCGACGGGCGCGTGATCGCAGAGAAATACCAGCCGCAGATTCTCACCTCCTGGGACCGGCTGCAGCGGCTCCTGCGCGAGACCATCGATGCGGCGCGTTACCACCTCGGCCATACCTTCGAGCGCGTGGAGCAGGACGGCTCCGGCGTCGTCGTGCATTTCGCCGGCGGGCAAAGCGAGCGCGCCGATATCCTCATCGGCAGCGACGGCATCCGTTCCAGTGTGCGCGCGCAGGTCGCACCGGCGATCCAGCCGATCTATTCCGGCTATTACATCTGGCGCGGCGCGCCGAACGAAGCCGACCTCAAGCCGCGGACGCGCGAAAGTATTTTCCCTTACTTCACGTTCTTCCTGCCGGAGCGGCAGCAGATCATCGGCTATCCCATCGCCGGACTGAACAACGACCTGCGATTCGGCCATCGCCGCTACAATTTCATCTGGTATCGGGTCGGCGACGCGCAGACGCTGCGCGAAATGTGCGTGGACGAGAACGGCCACCAGCACGAGTATTCCGTGCCGCCGCCGCTCATCCGCAAAGACCTGATCGCGCAGATGCGCGCGGATGCCGAAGCGATCATGCCGCCCCAGTTTCTGGATTGCCTCCGCCAGATGCGGCCGTTCTTCACGCCGATCTACGACTTCTCGACCCCGCAATTGGTATTCGGGCGCGTTGTGCTGGTCGGGGATGCTGCGTCGGCCGCGCGCCCGCATATGGGCTTCGGCATGGCCAAGGCCGGCGGCGACACGGAGGCGCTCGCCGAGGCGCTCGGCAGCCATGACGATATCGACGCTGGGCTTGCCGCGTATAATAGGATTCGCCAGCCGATCGGCGAGCGCATCATGCTGCACGGACGCAAGCTCGGCACCCATCTCGGTGTGAATTTGCGCACGGACGAAGACCGCGCGATGTGGAAGCTGTTGCAGGATGATCGCGCCATGATGGACTGGATCGCGGTACCGAATTTCTTGGCCGCCTATCGATGACCGACCTGCCGAAACCCGATTACGCGCGCAACATGCGCATCATCGGCCATTCCGACCAGTGCGGCAGGCCCGACGGCGTGCAGATCATGGTGCATCGCGGCTACGCCTATATCGGCCACATGTTCTCCAAGGGCTTCAGCGTTGTCGATGTACGCGACCCCAAGCGCCCGCGCGCGGTGAACTACCTGGCCGCGCCGCCGGGGACCTGGAACATCCACCTGCAAACCCATGACGACCTGCTCCTCGTCATCAACGCCAAGGACATGTTCGCGGCGGCGGAGTTCGCCGACGAGAAGGCCTATTACAAAGGTCAGCTCGGCAAGGTGGTGGGCACGGCTGAGAAGAAAAGTACCGCACGCGACTGGACTGCGGGGCTCGCAGTCTATGACATCTCCAAACCGCATACGCCGACGCGCATCGGCTTCATGCCGGTTGACGGCGGCGGCATTCACCGCATCTGGTACACTGGCGGACGGTGGGCCTACGTCTCCGTGCTGCTCGACGGCTTCACCGATTACATCTTCATGACCGTGGATATGGACGACCCGGCGAATCCGCGCGCGGCCGCGCGTTACTGGATCCCCGGCATGAACCAGGCCGGCGGCGAGACGCCGTCATGGCCGGCGACCAGCCGTTATGGATTGCACCATGCGATTGTGCACGGCGACACCGCTTACGCCGCGTGGCGCGATGCCGGCATGGTGGTGATCGATGTCGCCGACCGCACGCAACCCAAGTTGATCACGCAGCGGAACTGGTCGCCGCCGTTCGGCGGAGGGACGCACAATTGCCTGCCGCTGGCCGACCGCGATCTCCTTATCGTGCTCGATGAAGCCGTGCTGGATCATCAGGAGGATGGCCTCAAGCTCATCTGGGTCTTCGACAACCGGGTGAAGGGAAATCCCGTGAGCATTTCCACTTTCCCGACGCCGGCGGAAGCCGACTACGTGCATAAAGGCGGCCACTTCGGCCCGCACAATATCCACGAGAACCGGCCGGGCAGTTTCGTAAGCTCGGAATTGATCTTTGCGACCTATCAGAACGCAGGAGTGCGCGTGTTCGACATCCGCGACCAATACCGGCCCAACGAAGTTGGCGCGCTGGTACCGCCCGCGCCCGCGCGCATGATGGACCACCGGCCAAATCGCGCGCAGGTGATCCAATCCGCCGACGCTTTCGTCGATGCCGGCGGCCTGATCTACAGCACCGACTACAACGGCGGGCTGTACATCCTCGAATTCACGGGCTGGCCCAAGCGTTGAGGAACTGCAGAATGAGCAAGCATCGGCGTGATGCGCATTTGTTCAGCGGCAAGCTACGCCGCTCAACAAGCGTCCGCACGAGAGATCGATAAATTCGGGAGGAGCTTCGAATGCTGACGCTTTACCACAATGACATGTCGCTGTGCGCGCAAAAGGTGAGGATCTGTCTCGCCGAGAAAGGACTCGCCTGGGAGGACAAACACCTGGTCCTGCGGGCGGCGGAGCATCAGCAGCCGTGGTATCTCAAGCTTAACCGCCGCGCCGTGGTGCCGACGCTCGTTCACGATGGACACGTTGTTACGGAGTCCAATGTCATTCTCGAGTATCTTGAGGACGTCTTTCCACAGCCGCGGCTGCGGCCGAGTGATCCGTATCCCAGGTCGAAGATGCGCCTATGGATCAAGCAACTGGATGAAGATGTCCATGATGGCGGCGCGGCGATCCTCAGTTTCGGGATCGCCTTCCGTCATCAATATCTCGAGCGCGCCGAGCTCGGAAAAGCAATGCTCGAACGAATTCCAAACGTCTTCAAACGCGAGCGCCGGCGTGACGTGATTGAGAACGGCACCCGCTCGCAACATTTCATGATAGCCGTGCAGCGCATGCTGCAGCTCCTGGATGAGATGGAGGAAGCGCTCACGGAGCATCGCTGGCTCGGCTGTGAGGAATACACCCTGGCGGATGTTGCCTTTACGCCCTATTTGGCTCGGCTCGAGCACCTGAACATTTTCGGCATGGTCGGCGATCGTAATCGCGTGGCCGAGTGGTATGCTCGCTGCAAGGCGCGACCAAGTTTCGAATCGGGCATCAAGACGTGGGAAAACCCGAGCTACATCGAACTCATGACTCGCCGCGGCGCGGAACACTGGCCCGACGTGCAGAGCATCATGGCCGGCTTGAAATCAGCGGCGTGAGCAAGTGTTCCGCAAATCTAGGCTGTGTGCTTACTAACCGCGCAGATCGCAAGTCCGCTTTCGGGGAGCAGAGAGGACAACATGTGCTCGTTCTGAGCCTTCCCGAGCAGCCAGTTCATTGGCGGGCTCCCGCCCTAGGAGGTCGGCAGTAATGACGCATGAAGACTTGCGCTACGACGTTTCCGACCAGATCGCGGAGATCAGCCTCGCGCGAGCGCCAGTGAATGCGTTGAGCCTTTCGCTGCTCGAGCAACTCATAGCGGCGTTGCGGCGGGCCGCAGCCGACGAGAACGTTCGCGCCGTCGTGCTGACGAGCGCGCTGCCGCGTCGATTCAGCGCGGGGTTGGACTTGCGTCTGATGCTCGGCGAGCCGGCAGCCGAGGTGCGGCGATTGCTGGACAAGCTCTACGTGGAATTGGCCGACGTCCAATACAATCTCGGCAAGCCGTCGATCGCCGCCGTCGGCGGTTCTGCGCGGGGTGGCGGCATGACGCTGGCCATTTCCTGCGACGTGCTGATTGCCGGGGAAAGCGCGACATTTGGCTATCCCGAAATCGATCTCGGCCTCGTTCCGGCAATTCATTTTGTGCATCTGCCGCGCATTGTCGGCCGTCATCGCGCCTTCGAGCTGCTGTTCAGCGGCCGCGCCTTTGGCGCCGAAGAAGCCCTTTCCCTCGGCCTCGTCAGCCGGATCGTGCCGGACGAGCGGGTGCGGGACGAAGCACGGGCAATGGCGCGTGTTTTTGCGACGAAGTCGCGATCAACCATGCGGCTGGGACGCGCTGCTTTCGTGCGTATCAACGATCTCGATTACCGGCGCGGCATTGGCGAGGCGGTGGAGAATTTCTGCGACGTTGCCGCGACCACCGACGCTCAGGAAGGAGTGCGGGCGTTCATCGAAAAGCGGCCGCCGAATTGGTAGTCGGCGGCAAATGGCTGTTTAGCGTGCACGCGCGTGCTGATCTGCGCGTCCGGCACTCCGCGTCGATTCCCTGCGGGGCCGAGGCACGGAAGCAATTGGACCTGAAGCGGAGGCGTCGCTGTCGGGGTGATGTATTGCGGCTGTTGGCAGCCGCAATTTTTGCTATAGACGACGGGTTGACCAACGGGAGGAAGTCCCATGAAGGGAATTGTCTTCGCTGCCATGATTGCGGTCTTGGCGATCGGCCCGGCAATGGCGCAAGAAACCTGCGCAAGCAAAGCAGTCGACAAGAATGGCAAGCCACTGGCTGGCGCTGCTCTCAACAGCTTCCTGAAAAAATGTAAACGGGAGGCATGCGCGCCAAAGGCGGTGAGCGCGGAGGGCAAGAAACTCTACGGCGCCGCTAAGAACAGTTTCATGCGCAAATGCGAGAGGGACGCCTGAGTCGTTGGGACAGCGCCCCTTCCGCACGCGTCCGCCACTTTGCCGACGAGGTGATCGAATGAAACGACGGGATTTCATCAGCCTTGTCGGCGGCGCGGCGGCGGCTTGGCCGCTGGCGGCGAGCGCGCGGCAGCCGGCGGTCTGCGAACGGCCGCGGACGTTCCGCCAGGGCCTGAAGGCAATCCGCCATATCGAAGGCGAAAGGGGGCGCGCAGTGCTTCGGAGTTTGTTCGGCTCATTGCTCCTCAGCGGCGCCATGGCGATGCCGGCGGCCGCGGAGAACGCGCCGGGGGTGACCGACAGCGAGATCAAGATCGGCCAGACCATGCCTTATACCGGTCCGGGCGCCTGGCTCTCGTCTATCGGTTTGGCCGAGAAGGCCTACATGCAAATGATCAACGATCAGGGCGGCGTCAATGGTCGCAAGATCAACCTGATCAGTGTCGACGACGGCTTCCTGCTGTGGCGAACCGGCAATGAGACGCGCAAGCTGATCGAAGTGGACCACGTCGCCTTTACTTTCGGTTCGATTGGGACGCCCACTCAGGTCTCGGTCGCAAAATATCTCAACGAGCGAAAAATTCCGCAGCTGTTCATCGCGAGCGGCGCCTACCGCTGGGGCAATTACAAGGAGACCCCCTACTCGATCGGCGGCCTCGCCCCGAGCTACCGACTGGGAGCGCGCCTTTATACCCGACATATTCTCCGGCAGGATCCAAATCCAAAAATCTGTATCCTCTATGAGGACAATGACTTCGGTCGCGACTATACGGCCGGCATGCGCGACGTGCTGGGCGACAAATACGCTGCGACCGTCAGGGAAGCGACCTACGAGTTCACGGATGCCTCGATCGACCGGCAGATCGTCGAACTCAAGGCGACCGGCTGCAATGCGCTGATCGCCGTCACCCTCCCGCCGTTCGCCGTGCAGGCGATCCGTAAGGTCCGCGATCTCGGCTGGAAGCCGATTTTTTTCATGAACAGTGTCTCAGTCTCGGTACCCCTTGTGCTCCAGTCGGCCGGGCTCGAGAGCAGCATCGGTTTGTTGTCCTCGACCTGGATCAAGGACCCGCTTGATCCTGCCTTTGAGAATGACCCGGGGATGAAAGATTGGCGCGCCTGGATGAGCAAGTATCTGCCGGGTGAGGATGTGCGCCGGCCGAGCTTTGTTTACGGCTACAACTCTGCGGCCACCATGGTGCAGGTGCTCAAACAGGCGGGCAACGATCTCTCGCGCGAGAATATCATGCGCCAGGCGACGAACCTGCGCGACCTCGAGCTGCCGATGCTGCTGCCCGGCATCAAAGTCAGCACCAGTCCGACCGACTATTATCCGGTCCAGCAGCTGCAGCTGATGCGGTTTGACGGCAAGCGCTGGGTGCGGTTCGGCGATTTGGTCTACGACGAGTGAGCCGCACTACGGATTGCGCGCGATCTGCTCCAGCACAGGTTTCCACATCTGC
>JBKOXY010000510.1:0-3429 GCA_046725125.1 Pseudomonadota bacterium
GGGCATGACCGGCACCGCCATGACCGAGGCGGACGAGTTCATCGACATCTATAACCTCGAAGTGATCGAAGTGCCGACCAACATGCCGATGGTACGGGTCGACGACGACGACGAGGTCTATCGCACGGCGGCGGAAAAATACCGCTCGATCCTTGCCTTGATCGACGACTGCAAAGCGCGCGGTCAGCCGGTACTGGTGGGCACCACGTCGATCGAGAAGTCGGAGCAATTGGCGGAGATGCTGCGCAAGCGAGGCTGGGAGCAGCATGATTTCTCCGACCCCAATGCCTTTGCCGCGCTCTATTCCGGCGACGACGGGGCCTCCAAGGCCAAGGTGTTCGCCATCCTCAACGCGCGCTACCACGAACAGGAGGCCTATATCATCGGGCAGGCCGGCGTGCCCGGGGCGATCACGATCGCGACCAACATGGCCGGGCGCGGCACCGACATCCAGCTTGGCGGCAACGCCGACATGCGCATCCGCCAGGAGCTCAAGGACATCGGCCCCGAGACCGAGGAGCACGCACGGCGGGCGGCGGATATCCGCGCCCAGGTGGTGCGGCTCAAGGACAAGGCACTTGCGGCTGGCGGGCTTTACGTGCTCGGCACCGAGCGGCACGAGAGCCGGCGGATCGACAACCAGCTGCGCGGACGCTCCGGCCGTCAGGGCGACCCCGGGAATTCCAAGTTCTTCCTGTCGTTGGAAGACGACCTCATGCGCATCTTCGGGACCGACAAGCTCGACACCATGCTGCAGCGGCTGGGCCTCAAGGAGAACGAGGCGATCGTGCATTCCTGGATCAACAAGGCGCTGGAGAAGGCGCAGCAGAAGGTGGAGGCGCGCAACTTCGACATCCGCAAGAACCTGCTCAAGTTCGACAATGTGATGAACGACCAGCGCAAGGTGATCTTCGACCAGCGGATCGAGTGGATGCGGGACGAGGAGGTCAATGAGATCGTGGCCGACATGCGCCACGCCGCAATCGATGACCTGGTCGCCAAGCACGTCCCCGAAAACGCCTACCCCGAACAGTGGGATACCAAGGGGTTGCGGGACGAGCTCAAGCGCATCCTCGACCTCGACTTGCCGGTCGACGAGTGGGCGAAGGAAGAGGGCATCGCCGACGAGGAGCTGCTCTCCCGCATCGAGCGGCGCGCGGACGAGCACATGGCCTCGAAGGTCGCGCAATGGGGCGCCGACGTGATGCGCTACGTCGAGAAGTCGATCCTGCTGCAGACGCTCGACCACCTCTGGCGCGAACACCTGGTCATGCTCGAACATCTCCGCCAAGTGATCGGGCTACGCGGCTATGGCCAGCGCGATCCGCTCAACGAGTACAAGGCGGAATCGTTCAACCTGTTCGAGGCCATGAGCGCTAGTCTGCGCGAGGCGGTGACTTCGCAGCTGATGCGGGTCGAGATCAGGGCGGCGCCGCCGCCGGACGAGCCGGCGAACTTGCCTTACATGGAGGCGCACAAGATCGACCCCTCGACCGGCGAGGACGAGCTCGCCCTTGCGCGTGCCGGGGCGGAGACGCTCGCGCGCCACGGAATCACCGCCGCTGCAGCGGCGCCTGAGCGCAACCCGAACGATCCTTCAAGCTGGGGCAAGGTTGGCCGCAACGAGACCTGTCCCTGCGGCTCGGGCAAGAAATACAAGCACTGCCACGGGCGGTTCGCTTAAGCCAACGATAGATGACGGACGACAGCGGACGGACGGAACGATCCGTTGTCTGATGTCATTCGTCTGATATTGGTCTTCAGTTCCAGGCGCCGAAGCGGCCGTCGAAGCCGCCGGAGGGCATCGTCGGTGCGGCGCCGCTGAGCAGGCCCGTAGCGCTTCCCGTATCTTTCTGCGGCTCGGCGTCCTGTTTCGACGAGGAGGGTTTGGTCGTAGCCGCATTCGCGGTTTTGGTCTCTGCCGGTGGCGGCTCGGACTTCGGCCGGGCTGTGCCGGCGGCGCTCTGCCCACGCTTCGCGGCGGAGGCGGCGGGTTTCGATTTCGATGCGGAGGCGTCGGCGGGCTGAGTCGCGCGTGAAGCCGCGCCTTGGTCCTCGGTCTTGGCGCCGAACAAATTGCTGAAGAAGCTGCCGACTCCGCTCGAGCTTCCCGGTACCGCCGAGGCGACCTGCACCGACGAACGCGGCGCGTAAGCGGACTTTGACTCGGCGGAGGCAAGGCTCACCGTGCTCGCGATCGTTGTCTCGGCGGCAGGTTCGGCCGGTGGGTTGACGTGGGGCGGGATCGTGCCCGCCGCCGTGTGAATCGTCGCGCCGGGACCGCCGTGGCTCTTCACGGCAGTCAGGAACGTTGCATTCATGCCGCCGTCCACACCCATCTTGACCGGGGCCGTCGGCGTGCCGCGGTTGATCAGCTCGGCGGTCTGGGTATCGTCGCGGCGCTGTTTCTCCCTGACCGCGTCGGCGATGCCCTCGGGAACTTTGTAGGCCGGGCAGCGATCGGCCGCGCTGAACTTGCCCGACGATTCGGCGTCGAACACGTAACGCTTCTCGCAGACGTCGACCTTGGGCTCGGCTCGCGTGACCTCGAAATGGTCATAGCCCTGCTTGAGCATCTTCCAGAACGCCATATGCGGCGAATTGCGATGCTTGGCCATGTTGAGCGGGGTCATCTTGAACGGATAGGCCTGGATCTGGAACGACCTTTGGCCGCCGAAGAACGATTCGCGCGCAAGCGCGTAAATCTCCGCGATCTGTTCGTCCGTCATGGCGTAGCAGCCGGCCGACGAGCAGTCGCCATGGATCATGAGGAACGCGCCGGTGCGCCCGTTCGCCCGATCGTAAGCATTCGGAAAGCCGGTGTTGATCGCGAGATAGTAGTTGGAATTCGGGTTCATCAGGCCGGGAGTGATGGTGTAGAAGCCTTCCGGCGCCTGGCGGTCGCCTTGCTTGATCTTGGGACCGAGTTCGCCCGACCAGCGGCAAATCGGATAGGTGCGAAGGAGCGCAAAGCGCCCGCTCTTGTCCTGTTTCCAGACCTCGAGCTCGGACTCCTCTTTGAATATCCGCACTAGGATCGGCGATTCTTTCGCCATGTTCTTGTTTTCGACGTCGGCCAGCAACCGGTCCGAAAGAGGTTGCATGTGGCGGCCGTTGACGGCGGAGGACGTGCCGTCGGTGTCGCAACCGGCCAGCGCTAACGCCGCCGCAATCGCAGCTGACGCCAAAAGCGCGCGCACCAAAGGTCGACGATTCAACAGAAAGCTCCCCCGCCCGCTAGGCTTCCCCAAGCCTCCCCTGCCCAATCGCGATCCGAAAGAACGCCCGCCGCACGGCGGCGAATCGCCGATTGAGCATGCCGACGGGTGAAAAGCGGTAGTTTCGTACTGAAAGCGACCCCAAGTCCCCCAACGGCAATGGGAACCTAGGCCAAGACTTGGGTAAGATCAGGGCAAAGATCGAGAATCT
>JBKOXY010000464.1:0-14975 GCA_046725125.1 Pseudomonadota bacterium
AGACAATATCCGCGCGGTCCTCGAAGTGGTGGAGGCGGACCGCCGGCGCCGCGAGGCGGATCTCGATGCGTTGCTGGAGGAGTTCGAGATCACCCGCCATCGCAAGACGCCCTCGATCGCGCTTTCGGGCGGAGAGCGCCGCCGCGTCGAGATCGCCCGCGCGCTCGCGAGTCGGCCGAATTACATGCTGCTGGACGAGCCGTTCGCCGGCATCGACCCCAAGGCCGTGGTCGAAATCCAGAGGCTCGTGCGGCGTTTGACCAGCCGCGGCATTGGGGTGCTCATTACCGACCACAATGTCCGCGAGACCCTCGACCTCACCGACCGCTCTTACATCATTTATTCGGGCCAGGTCCTGATGGAGGGCCGCAAGGACGACATTGTGAACGATCCCGAGGTTCGCCGCCTCTATCTCGGGGAAGAATTCCGCGTTTAGCGATTGTCCCCGCTATTGTGGGCCCTCTCTGCTGCCCCTCTTAACGACAGCGCCCTAGACCTGGTATACACCAGGTCAAGAACTCGATAAGCAAGAATTGGACCAACTAAGATATTGCGCGCTTGCGGGGCTGCGTTGATGCCGTTCAGGCGAGCCCGGCAAGCTGCACATTAAGGGCGACATGGCGCTTACCCAAAGACTCGAAATTCGCCAGAGCCATGCGCTCGTGATGACGCCGCAGCTGATGCAAGCCATCAAGCTGCTGCAGCTCTCCAATCTCGATCTTGCCGCCTACGTGGAGGGGGAGCTCGAGCGCAATCCGCTGCTCGAGCGGGTGGGTGAGAGTGATGGGGAGGGGGAGCGGCGCGCGGCCGAGCCTGAAGCCTCACCGCAGGCCGCCGTGGCGGATTGGGCGGCGGACGGACGTGACCGAAGCGACGGCGCAGCCCAGGAACAGCCGGGCGCCGACCTCGACGACGTTCCCCCCGCCGACGCCGATGCCGCGACCTCGCGCTCGAACGGCGAGTTGCCGACGGGCTATTCCGAGTGGGCCAGCACCGGAACCGGAGGGCGCGACAACAGCGACTACAATCTCGAAGCCTTCGTTGCGGTCGAGACCACGCTGGCCGATCATCTCGCCGAGCAACTGGCGCTGACGGTCGCCGATCCTGCGCGACGCATGATCGGGCAATATCTCATCGATCTCGTCGATGAGGCCGGTTATCTCAACGGCGATCTCGCGCTGGTCGGCGAGAAGCTGGGCGCGCCGGCTGCCGAGATCGATGCCGTGCTGGCGACGCTGCAGGGTTTCGATCCGCCGGGCGTGTGCGCGCGCAATCTCACGGAATGCCTCGCCATCCAGCTCAAGGAGCGCAATCGCTTCGATCCCGCGATGCAGGCGCTCGTTGCTCATCTCGATCTGCTGGCCAAGCGCGATCTTGCGGCCTTACGCCGCATCTGCGGCGTGGGCGAGGAAGACCTGGCCGACATGATCGGCGAAGTTCGCAAACTCAACCCCAAGCCCGGCCTCGCCTTCGGCTCCACGCTGGTGCAACCCATCGTGCCGGACGTGTTCGTGCGCCCGGGGCCGGATGGCGGCTTCATCATCGAGCTCAATTCCGACACGCTGCCCAAGGTCCTGGTCAACCAGAGATACCATACCGAACTCGCCAAGACCGCGAAGAAAGAGAAAGACAAAAGCTATCTTGCCGATTGCCTGCAGACCGCGACGTGGCTGATCCGCGCGCTCGACCAGCGCGCCAAAACCATCCTGAAAGTATCCACCGAGATCGTGCGCCAGCAGGACGCCTTCTTCGTCCACGGCGTGCGGCATTTGCGGCCGCTCAACCTCAAGACCATCGCCGACGCGATCGACATGCACGAATCGACCGTCTCGCGTGTGACTGCCAACAAGTACATGGCGACCAACCGCGGCATCTTCGAGCTGAAATATTTTTTCACCTCGGCGATCGCGGCGTCGGACGGAGGGGAAGCCCATTCGGCGGAAGCGGTGCGCCACCGGATCAGACAGCTGATCGACGCTGAAAGTCCCGAGCAAGTCCTGTCCGACGATACGATCGTGGAAAAGCTGCGCGAGGCAGGAATCGACATCGCCCGGCGAACGGTCGCGAAATATCGCGAGGCGATGCGAATTGCCTCGTCGGTGCAGCGGCGGCGGGAGAAACAGACGTCCCTGGGCGCGGCCTCCTGAGGCAGCTTCTATGATATTGTGCTGAGCCGCTTTCTGCGGCGAACTGGGGTCCGCCGGAAAGTGCGCAAAACGTGCACGCGTGGCGCAAGCCGGTTCATGTGCGCGGCCGGGATCGTTCGAGCAGTGGTCGGAGGGCGATCATGCCATTTCGCGTCTCGGGCAAGAACATCGACGTCGGCGAAGCGCTGCGCGAGCGCGTCAATGCGCGCGTCGCAGAGGCCGTGGCCAAATATTTCGACGGCGGATTTTCCGGGCACGTCACCGTCAGCAGGGAGGGGTTCGGCTTCCGCACCGAGTGCGTGGTTCATCTCGACTCGGGCATCATGCTCGAAGCCGACGCGCTCGCGGCAGATGCCCATGCAAGCGCCGATCAAGCAGCCATGCGCATTGAAACGCGGCTGCGGCGTTACAAGCGTCGGCGCAAGGATCGTCAGCGCCGATGGGCAGGCACGCGGGCATGATGCGCGCGAGCGCGCCGCAATCGACGCGCCGAGTCCTGTGGCTACCGGCCCGCGCGCGACGAGCAGGAGGCAACGGCGTTAAACCCAGTCGTTATGGCCGAGTTGACCACGGGCTTGAAATGCCTCTCGGCCAGCGAAGCCGTGATGGAGCTCGACACGGCGGGTACGCCGGTCCTCGCGTTCCGGTCGCGCTGGACATGGCCGCGTCAATCTGGTTTACCGCCGCGCGGATGGTCGTATCGACTGGATCAGTCCGCCGACAATCGAAAAGAACGCCCATTGACGGGCCCCCGGCGGGTACTTATGGTCCGCGCCTTTGCGATGCCAGCCCTGCTGAGCTTCCAGCATCCTCGGAAAAAGGTCCATGCTGCTCACCGATCTCGTCGCGCCTAATGCCATCATTCCGGCGCTGAAGGTCAACAGCAAGAAGCAGATTCTGCAGGAGCTGGCCGCCAAGGCCGCCGAGCTCTGCGGCCAAAGCGAGCGAACGATCCTGGAGATTCTGCAGCAGCGCGAGAAGCTCGGTTCGACCGGCGTCGGTAACGGCATCGCCATTCCGCACGGCAAGCTGCCGAAGCTCAATAAGCTGTTCGGATTGTTTGCGCGTCTCGAAAGGCCCGTGGAGTTCGAGGCGCTCGACGGTCAGCCGGTCGATCTCGTGTTTTTGCTGCTCGCGCCGGAAGCCGCCGGCGCCGACCATCTCAAGGCGCTGGCGCGCGTCGCGCGCCTCCTGCGCGATGCCGAGGTCGCCCGCAAATTGCGCGATTCACGCGACGCCGAAGCGCTCTATGCCGTGCTAGCGATGCCGTCGGCCTCGGCTGCTTGATGGCGCTTCGGCGGCGTAGGCGTTAGCGATCTTTTCGCGCGGCGGCATCTCGTCCGCACAAGGCGAATACGGCATTGCCAGACGCGTAGCCACTTTCAGCGTGGCTGCAAACGCGGCTCAGTGCAGGCTGACGGTTTCGATCTCGCGTTGTGCCGCATCCGCCATTACCGCTTCGCGGCTCTCGGCCAGCATGATCGGCGTGCCGTCGGCCGCGTGCAGCACGAACACGCAGTAACCGGGTGGGAGCAAGGGCGCCTCCGCGCACAGGAATGCGACCTCCTCCGAGCGGATTGCCCTGATGTAGGCCACGCGATTCTCGCCCAAGGCCGCGAATCTTTCGGCGGACATCGCCGGGCGGGGCATTGCGGACGGATCGAACATGACACGTGCTCCTCGCGCTTGGATCGCGCGTGGATGCACTATCGTTCAATTCGGCCGCTCTGACTGTGCCCTGGATCACACAGTCGGGCCAAATGTTACGCTTGGCAAGGTTGAGGCGTCACCGCAGCGGTTTCCGCTGTGTCCTAGATCACACAGTGGGCCCAAAATTGGATTGGACCCGAGGAAACCTCAGTGCACGCTGACGGTCTCGAGCTCCTGGCTCCAGGCGTTGGCGATGGCGGCCTCGCGGCTGTCGGTGAGCAGGATCGGCGTGCCGTCGGCCGCGTGCAGGGCGTAGAGTAAGGTGCCCGGTGCGAGCTGCGGGGCCTGCGGGAATTGCTTCCGCACGTCCTCGGAGCGGACCATCCTCACGTAGGCGATCTTGCCGCCGCCCAGAAGCGCAAGCGCCTCGGGCGAGATCATAGGTTCTCGGGAGGTGATGTTGTTGTTGGTCATGGCACTCGACTCCTTGTCCATTTAACGCGTCGAGCCCTACCCCGGTTCAATCACGATCCGTGATGCCGATCGTCTTCACGATCCGTTCCGGTTCCGGCCGGGCGAGATCGATCGACAGCAGCCCGTTCTTCAAGTCCGCACCCAATACTTCCATGCCGTCGGCCAGCACGAAGGTGCGCTGGAACTGGCGTGCGGCGATGCCGCGATGGAGATAGTGGTGCTCCTTGTCGTCCTGCTGGCGCCCGCGGATCACGAGCTGGCTCTCCTCGACCGTCACGTCGAGTTGATCGCGCGTGAAGCCCGCGACCGCGAGCGTGATCCGCAGACGCTCGGGCTGGCCGTTCTGGCGGGCGATCCGCTCGATATTGTAGGGCGGGTAGCCGTCGGCGGCCTTGGCGACGCGGTCAAGCGCACGCTCGATCTCGTCGAATCCGAGCAGGAACGGGCTGGATAGAGACGGAACTCGGGACATGGTCTCAAAGCCCTCGTAAGCGACTTTGAGGGGCCCTCGCGGCGCCCCCGACCGTCCGACGGGCGGATTGCACCCACCGGGCCGATCGAGCCCAATATGGGGAGTTCCCCTTAAGGCTGCAAGAACGCTTGCGGCGCGGGCTTGAGGCCCCGCCCGGCGCGAGCGGCGTGCGCCCTCAAAGCGGCACCGCGCCCAGCCGATTGAGCCGCGAGCGCCGGCACAGTATTGCTGCGTCGGTTTGCGGTTGGAGGGCACCGTGCGAATTGCGATCATGGGCTCGGGGGGCGTGGGTGGGTATTTCGGCGCCCGGCTCGTCAAGGGCGGCGCCGATGTTCATTTCATCGCGCGCGGGGCGCATCTTGCCGCCATGCGCGAGCGTGGTCTCGCGGTCGAAGGCGGGCCGGAGCCTTTGCACCTGCCAAAGGTCAGTGTGACCGACGACCCCCGCACCATCGGCCCCGTCGATATGGTGATGTTCTGCGTCAAGCTCTGGGACACCGAGAGTGCCGCGCGCCAGCTGCTTGCGATCACGAAGCCCGGCACCGGCGTCGTCTCGTTTCAAAACGGCGTGCAGAAGGACGATATGCTGCGGCCGATCCTCGGTGACGAAGCGCTCATGGGCGGCGTCGCCTATGTCGGGACCAATATCGGCCGGCCGGGCGTGATCGTGCAGACGGGTTCGCTGCAACGGCTGGTGTTCGGAGAATACGACGGGCGCCGTTCCGCGCGCGTCGAGGCGTTCTACGACGCCTGCAAGCGCGGCGGCATCAACGCCGAAATCAGCGACGATGTCCGCCGCTCGATCTGGGAGAAATACGTGGCGCTGGTGGCGATGTCCGGTGCGACCACCGCCATGCGCCAAACCATCGGGCCGGTCCGGGAGAACCCGCTCACGCGGCAATTCCTGCTCGACCTCGCGCGCGAGGTGGTCGCCGTCGGCCGCGCCCATGGGGTCGCGTTGCCCGCAGACTACGCCGAACAACGCCTCCCGTTCTTTGACGACTGGCCTCGCGAAATGACGACGTCGATGCACCACGATCTGCAACAGGGCAAGCGGCTCGAGCTGAGGTGGCTCTCCGGCGGCGTGGTCGACCTAGGTGCCGAGGTCGGCGTGCCGACGCCGATGAACCGCGCCGTGCGCGACATGCTGGTGCTTTATGCAGAAGGCAGCGCGGGGCTCGAGCCCGCGCCCGCCGGACATCAAAGGTGATCGATGGTTAGCGGGGCCAAGCCACGCGTCCATCATTGCCGGAGCTCATGCCCCCGGTAGCTTGAACAGCTTCATCGCATTGGTGCGCCCGATCTTGCGGCGATCGGCTTCGCTGATCTCGGCATGATCGAACCAGTCCGCAGCGTCGCTGAAATCCTCGAACGGATAATCGACGGAGAACATGACCCGGTCCGCCCCGACCTCGGCCACGGCGTCGATCAGCGCGGGCGTGCTGAAATGGCCCGACGTGGTGAGATGGAAGTTGGCCCGGAAATAGTCCGCCACCGGTTTGCGCGCCGCGTATTTGTGCGGCGCCTTCATCCAGTTGTTCCGGTTGTCGATGCGCCAGAGATAATAGGGCAATCCTTCGCCCAGATGGCCGAGAATGATTTGCAACCGCGGATGTTCGTCGAACAGGCCGCTGCCGATCAGCCGCAACGCATGGACCGAGGTTTCGGCCGCAAAGGTCCAGGTCGGTCCGATCAGCCAGGAGTGGCCTTCGTAGAGCGGCGAGCGGACCGAGGGCGGCCGCGGATGCAGATAGAATGGAAGGTCGAGGCTCTCGACCGTTCGCCAGAACGGCCGATATTGCGGCCCGTCGTAGTGCACCACCATCCCCGGATCCCTCGTCTGCGAATAGCCGTTGACGAGCGCGCCTTTGAATCCGAGCTCCTTGATGCAGCGCTGCAGCTCTTTCGTCGCGATCTCCGGCTCCTGCATCGGCAGGGCGGCCACGCCGACAAACCGGTCGGGACGCTTTGCGATCTCCGCCGCGAGGACGTCATTGGCGCGGCGGGCGACCTCCGCGGCCTCTTTGGCATCGGCGATGCCCTGAATGGCCGGCGCATTGAGTGACGCAATCATGATCTCGACGCCGGTTGCGTCCATCAGCCGAAGACGCAGGTCCTGAAAGTCGAGGAGCCGGTGCCGCAGCTCGCCCCACACGTGGGGACCGAACGGTTGCGAATCGCCCAGCGTGGCTTCGATCGCGAAATGATCCTCGAGCGTGACTTTTCCCAGCATATGCTCTCCCGAAAACATGGGTGATGCGCTCGACGAGGAGCGGATTGGACTATGCGCGCACTTAACTATGCGCGCAGTTGGGCGCGCTTGCCAGCATCGATCACGCTTGCCGGACTTTGCAGTCGCCGTCGCGGCGACTTAAGCTTTCGCCATGAAGCCGCCGCTCCTGACCATGCGCGCGATTCGCTCGATCGGGGTCGAGGTCCCGATGACTTATGCGCTGGGTACGAGCCGCGGCGTGATCACCAAGGCCCCGCTCATCCTCATCGACCTCGAGACCGAGGAGGGCGTCACCGGCCGCTCCTATCTCTGGTGTTATTTTCCGGGCGCGATCCCGGCGATCGCGAAAATCCTCGAGGAGGTGGCGCGCGTGGTGCAGGGCGAGCGCCTCGCGCCCGCCGAGCTCTGGAGCAAGCTTGCCGAGCGTTTCGCGCTCATCGGCGTGCAGGGCATCGTGCGCATGGCGATGGCGGGGTTTGACGTGGCGGCCTGGGACGCGCTCGCGATCGCCGCCGGTTGGCCGCTTGCGACGCTCATCGGCAGTAAACCAAAGCGTATTCCCGCCTACAATTCCTGCGGCCTCGGTCTGATGGCGCCGCAACGGGTGGCGGACGAAGCGGAAAAACTCCTCGCCGGCGGCTTCCGCGCGGTCAAGCTCAGGCTGGGTTATCCGACGCTCGAGGACGATCTTGCCGCGCTGCATGCGGTGAAGAAGCGCCTCGGCAGCGAGATCGCCGTGATGGTCGACTACAACCAAGCACTCAGCCTCGCGCAGGCGCTCGAACGCGGCCGTGTGCTCGATCAAGAAGGCATCTATTGGCTGGAGGAGCCGATCCGCCACGACGACTACGCCGGCAACGCAACGCTCGCGCGCGAACTCAAGACGCCGATCCAGATCGGGGAGAATTTTTCCGAAAGCCCGGCCATGGCCGCGGCGCTGGCGGCCGGCGCCGCCGATTACGTCATGCCCGACCTCGAGCGCATCGGTGGCGTCACCGGCTGGCTGCGCGCCGCGGCGCTCGCCGCCACCCACCGCGTCGAGATGTCGTCGCACCTCTTTCCCGAGGTGAGCGCGCATCTGCTTGCGGCGACGCCTACCGCCCACTTCCTCGAATACGTGGATTGGGCCGACAAGATTTTGGCGGAGCCGCTCGAGATCGTGGACGGCTTCGCGGTGGTGCCGCAGCGGCCGGGCAACGGGCTCATATGGGATGCGAAGGCGGTGGAGAAATATCGGATTGCGTGAGGCACGCGTCAAATCTTCACCCACCCCGCCGGCGGCCGCTTGCCAGGGTGAATGGCGCCGCAGTTCTTGCACTTGCGCGCCTTTTCGTCGGCGTAGAAGGCCTGGTAGAGCGGCGGCAGGTCCTTCACCAGGTGCTCCACTTTCACCTCGATGCGGTGGACCAACGCGTGGCAATCGAAGCAATACCATTCGAAGGCATCGAGCTCGTCGGGCCGCGCCGCCTCGACCACGAGGCCGACCGAGCCTTCCTGCGGTCGCTGCGGGGAGTGGCGCA
The DNA here is from genome assembly GCA_046725125.1 of Pseudomonadota bacterium. Classification (GTDB taxonomy): domain Bacteria; phylum Pseudomonadota; class Alphaproteobacteria; order Rhizobiales; family Xanthobacteraceae; genus VAZQ01. The sequence continues at coordinate 8,497 of JBKOXY010000464.1, forward strand.
CATGCGCCGGCAGCAGGAAAACCTCCCCTTCGCGAATGGAGACGTCGTAGAAATTGCCGTTGTCGACGACCTTGAGCAGCATGTCGCCTTTGAGCTGATAGAAGAACTCCTCCACCGGATCGTCATGATAGTCCGTGCGCTCGTTCGGCCCGCCGACGACCTGCACGGTCATCTCGCCGTCCTCGAAAACTTTCTTGTTACCCACTGGCGGCTTGAGCAGATGCCGGTTCTCGTTGATCCAGTTCTGAAAATTGAGGGCGTGGAGTCTTCGCATGTTGTCTCCTCGTTCGCTCAAGCCGCCGACGAGCGCTCGCTGCGCGCGCCGAGCTTCAAGCCGCAGGTCTCGAACGCGCGACGCGTGGCGTCTCTCTCCGCCGGCGTGAGCTCGAGCAGCGGCCGGCGCACCGCGCCGCTGGTCTGGCCCAGCAGCTCCTGCCAGCATTTCGAGTGGGCATGGAATTTTTCCGCCGGCCGCGTGCGCCGAATCGCATCGCGCACCGGATCGAGACTGTCGCGTACGGCCTTCGCGCGCGCGACTTCGCCGCGGATGGCAAGATCGGTGTATTCGCGCATGCGGCGATCCGTCTTGGTCTGCAGCAAGTAGGGCGGGGAGGAGCAGAGATAGAGCCGCCACCCGAGCTCGACGATGTTGTCGAACCATTCCTCTTCGGAGGCGGTGCTGACCAAGATTTTGTCGCCGGCAAGCCGCGTCAGCCGCGCATACATGTCTCGCGGCACGCTGTATTTGATGGCGACCACGTTCGGGATGTCGGCGACGCGGGCGCACAGTTCCGGGCTCATGAGATAGCCGCTGTCGGGATGGCTCCACAGCGCGATGCCGATCTCCACCTGTTCGCCGATGCTTTGGTAATATTGGTAGAGCGTGTCGTCCTGCTTGTGGGAGAAATGCAGCACGGGCGCATGCACCACGATATAGTCGGCGCCGATCGCCTGCGCGTGCCTGGCGAGATCGATGACGGTGTCGAGATTTTGATCCGAGCACGACAAGACCGTGCGATGGCCGCCGAGCTCCTCGACCGCTATGTCGAAGCTGCGCTTGCGCTCGGCAACCGACATCGAGAAGAACTCGCCTTGCTTGCCGCAGACGAAAACGCCGTCGATGCCGAGATCGTCGACCCAGTGGCGCAGGTTCCTGCGCAGGCCCGCGTCGTCGAGCGCCAGGTTGGGCGCAAACGGCGTCAGTGCGGCCGCCCAAATGCCCTTGAAATGCTCGCGGGCATAATCCTTCGCGTCGCGTCGGCCGTAGTTCATCGCGTTCCTGGCTTCGCAGGGCAAATCGGTTGTTCCGGATCAAGTCTCGGGCCGGCTTTAGCCGGATCAGAGCAGCCCCTATTTGATCAGGCGGGTGATTTTAGCCACGATCGGCTTGGCCGTCGCGTAGTTTTTCTGATCGAGCCGCGAGATGCTCCCCGTCGCCCGGCTCGAGTTTCGCGTCTTGACCGCGGCGGCGAAATCCGCGCCCTTCCTGCTCCGCCAACCCTCGCTCGCCGCGCATCGCCGCTCTATGATGTGCGATCGGAGCTGCGGCTGTTGTGCCACCGCTGACGTTGGCGGCAGCTGCGGCGTCGCGATGCACCACCACTGACCCCCAACCCTGGGAGAACGTCTTGCCCGTCATGTCCGGAAAGCGTGCCTTCCTCGATCTGCTCAAGCAGGAAGGCGTCGAGATCATGTTCGGAAATCCCGGCACCACCGAGTTGCCGCTGATGGATGCGTTCGCGACCGAGAATGAGCTGCGTTACCTGCTCGGCTTGCAGGAGGCAGCCGTCATGGCGATGGCGGACGGCTATGCGCAGGCGTCGGGCAAGCTCGCGGTGGTCAATCTCCATGTCACGCCCGGCCTGGGCAACGCCATGGGCATGCTCTACGACGCGCAGAAAGCGGGCTCGCCCATTCTCGTGACCGCCGGCCAGCACGAGCAGAGCTTCAACGCCACCGAACCAATTCTGTGGGCGGACCTTCCGACCATCGCCCGCCCGCTGGTCAAATGGTCGTCCGAGGTGCATCGCCTCGCCGATCTGCCGCGGCTCGTGCATCGCGCCGCCAAGACCGCGCTGGCGCCGCCCACCGGGCCGGTGTTCCTGTCGCTGCCCGGCGATATCCTGCGCGCCGACGGCGACATCGACCTCTCCGCTCCCACGCGCATCGCGCCGCGGCTGCGCGGGGATCGGGCGGCGGTCGAAGCGGCCGCTGCCTTGCTCGCCGATGCCAAGCGTCCGCTGATCATGGCCGGCGATGCGGTGGCGCAGAGCCGCGCGCATGCCGAACTGATCGAGCTCGCAGAGCTCCTGGGCGCGCCCGTCTACACCGAATTCGTGCCGAGCACGGCGTCGTTTCCCGCCTCGCATCCGCTGTTCCGCGGCTCCATGATCCGCCTGGCGCCCGACGTGCGCAAGGTGCTCGAGCAGTACGACGTGCTGTTCTCGGTCGGCGGCGATCTGTTCACCTTGTCGCTGCCCTCGGACGTCGATCCGATGCCGCCCGCGATCAAGCTGATCCACCTCGACGTCGATCCCTGGGAGCTCGGCAAGAACTATCCGCCGGCGGTCGCCATCCTCGGCGATCCGAAGGCCACGCTGCCGGACATCACCGCCGCCGTGCGCGAACGCTTGACCAGCGGCGCGCGCGGCGCCGCGCGCGAGCGGTTCGCGGCTGCGACCAGCGCGATCGCCGCCGAACGCGACGCGCTCACCGCGAAAGCCCGCGCGCTCGCGCAAGCGACGCCGGTGCAGCCGCTCGCTTTGCTGCACGCCATCGGAGAGATGCTGCCGAAGGACGCGGTCGTCATCGAGGAGGCGCTCTCCTCCGCACCCGGCATCCGGCAGCTCATCCGCAGCGATGACCCGCAGAGCTATTTCGGCTTGCGCGGCGGCGGCATCGGCTGGGGCCTGCCCGCCACCATCGGCGTGAAGCTCGCATTGCCGGAGCGGCCGGTGGTCGGCCTCATCGGCGACGGCAGCGCGATGTATACCTGCCAGGGGCTTTGGACCGCCGCGCGCTATCGCATCGACGCCGTCTTCGTGATCCTCAACAACACCTCCTATCGCATTCTCAAGCAGCGCCTGCACGCCATGCGCGGGCTCGCCGAGCAGGCCGACAGCTATGTCGGCATGGAGCTTCTCGATCCCAAGATCGATTTCGTCGCGCTGGCGCGCTCGCTCGGCGTTACCGCGGAGCGCGCCAAGACCGTGCACGAGACCACCGATCTCATCGCCCATGCCTTCAAGAATGGGGGCCCGACGCTCATCGACGTCGAGGTCGACCGAACGTTCAAGCCGATGTGATGCGTCCCCGCCCTCACCCATAGGTTTTGGCCGGGAATAAAGCGGGGCAACCCCGAGTCTTGGCTCCGTCGGCGCAAGCGGCGCCGGCGGCGTATTTTTCTCGAGGAGATGGCCCATGCTCAATCTGTCGCGTCGCGACTTCGTGGTTTCCACCGCCATGGCGGCGGCGCTCGGCCTCAATGCCCGGCTCGCAGTCTCGCCGGCCTTCGCGCAGAAGACCCCGGATCCGGCCAAGGGATTCGTGACTTACAAAGTGGGCGCGGCCGAAGTCACCGCGCTTTACGACGGCATCTGGGAAAAGCCGCACGATCCGGCGTTCATCGCCAATGCCTCGGTTGAAGACGTCAAGGCGGCGATGGTCAAGGCGGGATTGCCCGCCGACGTTGTCTCGATCCCGTTCACGGTTGTGGTGGTCAAGACCGGCGGCAAGACCATCATGTGCGACAGCGGCACGGGCGGACAGGTGCAGCCCACCGCGGGCAAGCTGGCGGCCAACATGAAGGCGGCCGGCATCGACCCCGCCAAGATCGAGACCATTCTCATCTCTCATTGTCATCCCGATCACATCTTCGGGTTGATGGAAAAAGACACCAACAAGCCGCTGTACCCCAACGCCGAACTCGTCATTTCGGACGTGGAATACAAGTTCTGGACCGACCCGGCGGTGATCGACCGCCTGCCCGAGGCGCGCAAAGGACTGGCGCGTCGCATCCAGGCCGTGTTCCCGACCTGGAAGAACATTCGCCAAGTGGAAGGCGAACCCGAGGTGGCTCCCGGCATCCGCTTCGTCAGCTCGCCCGGTCACACGCCCGGCCATCGTGCCTTCCATCTGTCGTCCGGCTCGAGCCAGCTCATGATCTCCAACGATACGGCCTATGTGCCGGCGCTGGTGGTGTCCAATCCGGGCTGGCACGGTCAGTACGACCAAAACGCGACGATGGCCGAGGAGTCGCGCCGCAAGCTGCTCGACCGCGTGATCGCCGACAAGATCATGATCTGCGGCTATCACTTCCCGTTCCCGGGCGCGGGCACCATCAGCAAGGACGGCGCCGGCTATGCGCTGACCGTCATGAAGACGTGAGCGGCGATGACCGCCACTTGGCTCACGCCGCAATCGAAACGGAGATCATCATGAAAACGCCTGCGCTTTGGCTTTCGGTGTTGCTCGTCGGCGTCTCTGTCGCCGCGACCGGCGCGCTCGCCGTGGATAACGTCACCTCCCGCGACGCGCCGGACCTCACCTCCGTGCGCGCCAAGATCAAGGCCAAGGATTACAAGGCCGCGATCGCGGAGCTCACCCCGATGCTCGAGACCCATCAGCAAGCCGATGTCTACAACCTGATGGGCTTTAGCCTGCGCAAGACCGGCGACTACAAGCAGGCCTACACCTTCTACCGCAAGGCCCTCGAGTTCGACCCCGAGCACAAGGGCGCACTCGAATATCTGGGCGAACTCTACGTGGAAACCGGACAGGTCGATAAGGCGCGCGAGAACGTCGTGCTCCTGAAAAAGCTCTGTCCCGGCGGCTGCGAGGAGCTGGCCGATCTCGAGCACGCGATCGCCGGAGCCCCGGCCAAGGTCAACTGAGGCTCGCCGATGCCATTCCCGGTGATGGCGGCGGCCGCGCTTGCCGGCCGCCTCCTGCTCGCGGCGATATTCCTGCACGAGGCCTGGAGCAAGCTCACGGGCTATTCGGCCGCGCTCGCCTACATGCAGGCTTTCGGCGTCCCCGGGCAGCTGTTGCCGCTCGCCATTGCGGTCGAATTGGGGTGCGGAGCTCTGATCCTCTGCGGTTACCACACCCGCGCCGCCGCGCTGCTGCTTGCCGGGTTTTGCCTCGTCACCGCCGTTCTCTTTCACACCAAATTCGGCGATCGCAATCAGCTCCTGCATTTCGAGAAGGATCTGGCGATCGCCGGCGGGCTCCTCGTGCTGTTTGCGCATGGCGCCGGCGCATGGTCGCTCGATGCGCTGCGCTCATCGCGAAACAGAAGGGAGCCGGGTGTCGGCGCTCGGGAAGAAGGAGTTACCACCTGAAGCCCGCGTGCTTGTTAACCTCCTGAGGTGTTGCCCCGAACGCCAATTCCGCCGTCGTTGTCGAGAATTGGGCGTTGCGGCCTTCGAACCTTTTGGCGCCCCACGCGACTAACCCTTTGAGCCCAATCGGGTCCCATAGGAGTTCTACGTCCAGCGCACCAAAGGGGGGATCTTCGTGCAGAAGTCTCAGCGGCCCAATGCGGGCCGGTCGGCCTATTTCCGCAATCGGGAGAGCCTTTTAGCCATGACGGCGAGCGCCGCCTTGCTCGCCGGTCTTACCTGCGCCAATGCGCTACCGCTCAACGTGCAGCCGGCGGCGGCGCAGTCCGAGGCCGGACGGACGGTGGTAAAGCCGAACCGCCTGGTCGTGGCATCGCGCGAGAAGTCCCCGGCAAAGGCGAAGGCGAGCACGGACGACGTGGCCGCCAAGGCGAAGGGGCTACTCAGCGTCGTCATCTCGATCGACAAGCAGCGGCTCACCCTTTATTCCGACGGTCAACCCATCGCGCATTCGCGCGTCTCGACCGGGGTGCCGGGCCATCCGACGCCGACCGGGGTGTTCAGCATCATCCAGAAGGATCGCTGGCACCGCTCCAATATCTATTACAACGCGCCGATGTATTTCATGCAGCGGATCACCTGGTCGGGTGTCGCCATGCATGAAGGCGTGGTCCCGAACTCGCCGGCATCGCACGGCTGCATCCGCCTCCCTGGCGCGTTCGCCCGCCAGATGTGGGGCATCACCAAGCTCGGCGTGCGCGTCATCATCACCCACGGCGAAATCGCTCCGGTTGCGATCTCCAACGAGCGCTTGTTCGCGATCAAGCGCGAGCCGGCCGAGCCGAAGGGCGAAGCGCAAGCCAATTCGCCGGAGACGGTGGGCGGCGCTTCCAATGCCTTCGAATTGGCGCAGCTCAGCGCTGCCAAGCGCGACGCATCCAAGACGGCGTCGGACGTTTCCAAACCTTTCCCCCCAGCCCTCGACGCCATGGCCTACGCGCTCGGGACGCCGCGCGAAACGAATGGACCGGAGCCGAAGCCGGCGGAGCCGCCGCGGCCGCTCAAGCCCGGTCCGATCTCCGTGTTCATCAGCCGCAAGGAAGGCAAGCTGTTCGTGCGCAAGGGCTTCGAGCCGGT
>JBKOXY010000508.1:0-2269 GCA_046725125.1 Pseudomonadota bacterium
CGCCACCTCTCCCAGGTACTTGGCCCCGACAATGCCGCCGGCGCCGTCCATGTTCTGGATGACGATATTCGGCGCGCCGTCGACGTAGCGGGCGAGGTGCTTGGCGAACAGGCGACCCTCGATGTCGGTCGGCCCGCCGGCTGCGAAGTTGATCAGGATGGTGAGACGCTTGCCGGCGTAGAAGGGACCATCGGCGCGGGCCGTCGCTGCACCCACCGCGAGAGCGGCGCAAAGCGCGATGACGGCGCGCACCCAAAGCATCACGATCCTCCCCGCGTTTTGTTTTGCACAAGCTTAACCGCCTGCTCAACGCCGGGGAAGCAGGTCACGCCCGCGAGCGGGCATGACAAGCCTTCGTGGGCGTGGCAAAACACGGCAAAGAGTTTTGCAAAGGAAACGCCGTGCTGGAAAAAGCCCAAAGCCCGCAAGCCCAAAGCTTCAACGCCTATGATCGGCCCCACGACGATTTGCGCGAATTCATCGCGCGGGCCGAACGGGCGGGCGAGATCGTGCGCATCACGGGCGCCGATTGGAAGCTGGAAATGGGCACGCTGGCCGAGATCGTGAATCACGCCCGGCCGGAACCGCCGGCAATCCTGTTCGAGGAAGTGCCGGGCTGTCCCGCGGGCATGCGGCTTCTCTCCGGCGCGACTAATTCATCGAAGCGGCTTGCGATCGCGCTCGGGTTGCCGGTTCCCGACAATCCGCTCGACGTGGTGCGCGCCTATCGCGACCGCATGAAGACGCACCGGCCGATCCCGCCCAAGACCGTGGCGAAAGGACCGGTGTTCGAGAATATCGACCGCGATGGCAAGGTCGATGTGCTGAAATTCCCGGTGCCGTTCCTGCACGAGCACGACGGTGGCCGCTATATCGGCACCGACGACCTCGTGATCATGCGCGACCCGGAGGCGAACTGGGTCAATGGCGGGACCTACCGCGCCATGGTGCAGGACAAGACTCACGTCTCGGTCTGGATCTCGCCGGGCAAGCATGGAAGGCAAATTCGCGAGAAGTACTTCCGCGCCGGCAAGCCCTGTCCGGTGCTGATCTCCTGCGGGCATGATCCGCTCTTATTCCTCGCCGGCGGCAACGAGCTCAAGTTCGGCCTCTGCGAATACGACTATGCCGGCGGCCACCGCGGTGAGCCGTACGAGATCGTGTTGAGCGAGCTTCACGGCCTGCCGATGCCGGCGCACGCCGAGATCGTGCTCGAAGGCGAGATGATCGAGAACGTCAAGGCGAAGGAAGGACCGTTCGGCGAGTTCACGGGCTATTACGCCTCGAGCCCGAGCGAGCAGCCGCTGGTGGAGGTCAAGCGCGTCTATTACCGCAACGATCCGATCCTCGGCATCGCCTCGCCGATGCGCCCGCCGTCCGATTTCTCCTTCAGCAAATGCGTGATGAAAGCCGGCATGATCTGGGACGAGGTCGAGCGCGCGGGACTGTCGGGGGTCGCCGGCGTGTGGGTGCACGAATTCGGCGGCGCGCGCATGTTCAACGTCATCGCCATCAAGCAGGCCCATCCCGGCCATGCACGCCAGGCGGGGCTGCTGGCGGCCGGCTGCCAGTCGGCCTCCTATCTCGGGCGTTTCATCGTCGTAGTCGACGAGGATGTCGATCCGACCGACCTATTCGACGTGATGTGGGCGATGTGCACGCGCTGCGACCCTGCCAACGACATCGAATTCGTGCGCCGCACCTGGAGCGGACCGCTCGATCCCATGCTCGACAAGGCAAGCTCGACCAATTCGCGCGCCATCATCGATGCCTGCCGGCCATTCGAACGCCTTGCGGATTTTCCCATGGTCGCGCGCGCGAGCCCCGAGCTGCGGCAGAAGGTCAAGGACAAATTCGCCGATCTTCTCGGCAAGATCGGATGCGCCTGATACGACCAGCCTCCCCCCGCGGAATGGCGACTAGTGAGCGACTCATTCGCCACTCGCTACTCGCAATTCGCCACCCGCTACTCCCAGTCCACTGCCACACCTGACGAAGAGAACCAGCCATGCCCGACTCCTTTGCCGAACTGCGCCACGAATTGGCCGTCGCCAACCGCGTTCTCGCCAACGAAGGCATTATCGATGCGTTCGGACACATCAGCGTCCGCAATCCGAAGAATCCGGATCGCTATTTCATCTCGCGGCATCGCGCCTCGGAGCTGGTGGAGCCGTCCGACATCCTGGAGATGACGCTCGATTCCAAGCCGGTGCTGCCGACGAACGTGCGTCTCTACAGCGAAATGGTGATCCACGGCGAAATCTACAAA
>JBKOXY010000314.1:0-8590 GCA_046725125.1 Pseudomonadota bacterium
GCGCGCCTTGGCGCCCGCACGCGACGCCAGCGTCGCCTCGAAGAATTTCGCCGCCAGCTCGACGATGTCGTTGAGCGTCTTGCGCCGTTCGTCGCGGGCCTCCTCCGCCGGCGAAATCTTGGGCAACGGGATACCGGCTTGCGCCGCCAGCCGCTCGACCGCCTCGGGGAAGGTGAGCCCCTCGGTCATCATCACGAAGTCGAAAATGCTGCCGTTCTTGCCGGACGAGAAATCGAACCAGGCCATTTTCTGGTCGTTGACGAAAAACGAGGGTGTTTTCTCCTTGTTGAAGGGCGAGAGCCCCTTCCACTCACGCCCCGCCTTCTTGAGCCGCACGCGCCGGCCGACGACCTCCGAAACTGGAAGCCGCGCGCGCAGCTCGTCGAGGAACTGAGGCGGAAAGCGCATGAAGCGGGCCGAGTGATTCGCTGGACCTCCCAGTATAGGCCCGCGCCGGACGCTGACGGGACGGCGGCGGATTGTCCCGGTTATCCACAGGGTGGGCGGGTGGCCGGGTAAGGTGGGCAAGCGAGCATTCCTAAGCGTTTTCCGTTTGCGCTGTTCGGGACGAAGGGACGCGTCCCAAGTAAGATTGAGCCAAAAACAACGCGTAGGGGGGACACGATGACTGCAACCAACGAGGTAGCGATGACCCGCCGCGGCGTGCTGGCAAGCGCAGGCGCTGGCGCGAGCGCAGCCGCTCTGGGCAGCGCGCCAGCCCCGGCGCAGACCGGCGCGCCGAAGACCTTCGTGCTCGTGCACGGCGCCTGGCACGGCGGCTGGTGCTGGCGGCGCGTGGCCGAACTTCTGCAAAAGCGCGGGCACAAGGCGTTCACGCCGACGATGACGGGATTGGGCGAGCGCTCGCACCTCATCGACGGCAGGGTGAATCTTGCGACCCACGTCAGAGATATCGTCAACGTCATCAAGTGGGAAAGCCTCAACGACGTCGTGGTCGTCGGCCACTCCTATGGCGGCATGATCATTTCGGGCGTGGCCGAAGAGATGCGCGAGGCCATCGGCTCGATCGTATTCCTCGACGCCTTCGTGCCGGAGAACGGCGACAGCCTGGCGGCCAAAGCTTCCCAGCCAGTGCGCGAATCGATCGCCGCCGCGGTGGAAAAGGGCGAGACGGTCATGAAACCGGTGTCGGCCGCGGTGTTTCGGGTGAACGAGATGGACCGAGGCTGGGTCGATGCCATGTGCACGCCGCATCCGCTCGCAACGCTCACCGACAAGATCACGATCACCGGCGCGCGCGAGCGCATCGCCAAGAAGGCCTATATCCGCGCCAAAGGTTATCCCAGCGTCCCGTTCGACGGTGTGCAGGAGCGGCTCAAGGCCGACGCCGCATGGCGCGTCTACGAGTTGCCGTGCGGCCACGACGCCATGGTCGACATGCCGGATCGCCTGACGGAGATTCTGCTGGAAGTCGCTTAGTGTTTTCTCGCCCTCATCTGGAGAGGGCGTGATCACTGCGGCGTCAATCCGGCTTCCTTGACGACGCGCCCGGATGTGGCGCGATCCTCGACCAGAAAGCGCGCAAACTCCTCCGGCGTGTTCAAGATCGCTTCCAGCGCGCGGTCGATGAATTGCGCCTTGCGGAAGGCGGGCTCGTTGCCGATGCGGGCCACGTCTTCCCGGATCTTGTTGATGACCGGCTTGGGCGTGCCTGCGGGCGCGAGCAGGCCGAAATAGACCCGCGTGAGATTGCCGCGATAGCCGAGTTCCGCCAGCGTCGGAATGTCCGGGAACAGCGGCGAGCGCTCGGCGCCGTCAATCGCCAAGCCTGTCATCGTGCCGCTCTGCAGATGGGAGATGAAGTTTTGCATGCCGAGGAACGCGATCGGCGTCGACCCCGACAACACGGCGTTGGTGGTGTCGCCGCCGCCGCGGAACGGGATGGCGACCCAGTCGGCGCCGCGCTCGCGCTTGAGCTTTTCGAGGTAGAGCGCCAACGGAAGGGACGGGGCGGTATAGCTCAAGGTTCCCGCCTTCGCCTTCGAGAGCGCCACCAGTTCATCCACCGTCTTCACCCTGAGGGCGGCGTTGACCACCAGCGCCTGCGTGTTGAAGAACAAATTGACAATCGGCTCGAAATCCTTGGCAGGATCGAAAGAAAGCTTCTTGTAGAGGAACTGATTATAGGCGAGCGGCTCGCCCGGCATGATGCAGATCGTATAGCCGTCGGGCGGCGCCTCGGCGCAGGCGCGCGCGCCGATATTCGAGGCCCCGCCCGGGCGGTTTTCGACCACGACCGGCTGCCCCCAGCGCCGGTGCAGCTCCTCGCCGAGGACACGCATGAAGATGTCGCCGGTGCCGCCGGCGCCCACCGCCACGATCGCCTTGACCGGCCGGCTCGGATAGTCCTGCGCCCGCGCCGGGCTCGCGAGCGCCACGACCGCACAGCAAGCGGCCAGACAACCCAGGCGGCTCATACGGGCGTCCTCCCGCCACGCTTTCGCGCTGTGGCAGCCACCGCGGCGGCCTCACCCCGACAACATGGCTTTCACCAATCCGCTCGCCTTGCCGAAATCTAGTCTGCCGGCATAGCCCTGCTTGAGGGCGGCCATGACCTTGCCCATGTCCTTGATGCTGGTCGCGCCGGTCGCCTTGATGACTTGCGCAACGGCCGCCTGCGCCTCCGCTTCCGACATCTGCTTGGGAAGATAGGCAGTGATGATCTCGATCTCGCCGCGCTCCCGATCGGCAAGCTCCGTCCGGCCAGCCTTGTCGTAAAGCTCGACCGCTTCCTGCCGCTGCTTGATCAGCTTCTGCAACAGGCCGAGAAGCTCCTCGTCGGAGAGCGCCTGCTTGCCCTTCCCCTGCGCCTCGAGGTCGGCGTTTTTGAGCGCGGCATTGACCAAGCGCAGCGTCGATACCCGGCGCTCGTCGCGGGCTTTCATCGCGTCTTTCAGGGCGGTGTTGATCTCGTCGCGCAGCACGGCTATGGCCTTTCGCAAAGTTGCGCCCGACTCGCCAAAGTCGAACCGGCCTCGACCGGCGGCGCGGCTCAAGACTTAGGCCTTCGATGACCGAGAAACAACCTGCAGGGGCTCGTCCGGAAGAGGATCACGCTCAAGCGGAAGCGGCTTGCGCGCAAGCGTTTTGGGTCGAACCGAAGGCAAGCGCGCTACTCGTGCTCGCCGACGGCACCGTGTTCGAAGGCTCCGGCTTCGGCGCAACCGGCCATGCGGTGGGCGAGGTGTGCTTCAACACCGCCATGACCGGCTACCAGGAGATCCTCACCGATCCCTCTTATGCCGGACAGATCATCACGTTCACATTCCCCCATATTGGCAATGTCGGCACCAACGAGGACGACATCGAGACCGTGAACATGGCGGCGACCCCGGGCGCGCGCGGCGTCGTGCTGCACACCGCGATCACGCAGCCTTCGAACTACCGCGCGACCCGCCACCTCGAGCAATGGCTCAAAGCGCGCGGCGTCATTGGTCTTGCCGGCATCGACACCCGCGCGCTGACGAGCCGCATTCGCGTCCAGGGCATGCCGAACGCGGTGATCGCGCACGAGCCCTCGGGCAAGTTCGACCTCGACGCGCTCAAGCGGGAAGCGCGCGAATGGCCGGGCCTCGTGGGCATGGACCTGGTGCCAATGGTGACGTCGGGCCAGCGCTTCACCTGGGATGAGACGCCGTGGGAGTGGGAGCGAGGCTACGGGCGGCAGGAGCGCCCGCAGTTCCACGTGGTCGCCATCGACTACGGCATCAAGCGCAACATTCTGCGCCAGCTCGCCGGCAAGGGCTGCAAGGTGACCGTCGTGCCGGCGCAGACCCCGGCGGAGGACATCGTGGCGCTCAAGCCCGACGGCGTTTTTCTCTCCAACGGCCCCGGCGATCCGGCGGCAACCGGCGAGTATGCCGTGCCGGTGATCCGCGACATCATCGCCAAGGGCATTCCGACCTTCGGCATCTGCCTCGGCCACCAGATGCTGGGCATCGCGGTCGGGGCCAAGACGATGAAGATGCACCAGGGCCATCACGGCGCCAACCATCCGGTGAAGGATCTCGTCACCGGCAAGGTCGAGATCACCTCCATGAATCACGGCTTCGCCGTCGATCGCACCACGCTGCCGGCAAACGCGACCGAGACGCATGTGTCGCTGTTCGACGGCTCGAACTGCGGCATCGCGCTCAAGGACAAGCCGGTGTTCTCGGTGCAGTACCACCCGGAAGCATCCCCCGGCCCGCGCGACAGCCATTATCTGTTCGAGCGCTTCGTCGAGATCATGCGGCAGCAGAAGAAGCGCACCTGACGGTTGGCGGTGGAACGAAACGCAACGCACCCGATTGACGCGCTGCCGCGGCAAAAATCTTTTATCAATCGGTTCTGACGGCGGCCCGTAAAAACGAGGCGCAAGCCGTTCAACGCGCAATGAATATCCGACGATGCCGTGCCGTAATTTCCTGGCTTTCTTGCTGATCGCGACAGCGCCTGCGGTCGGCGTCGCTCAAGGCGGGACCGGTTCGCCCGCCGAGGCCCCGATGGCGCTTGTCAAGGCATATCCGGATTTCCTCGATCGGATTGAGGAAAACAACCTCGTTTGGAAGGACGGCACGCGCATGCGCATCGACGACGGCAAGGGCGCCAAGGCGTTCCATGCGATGCTCGATGATCCGGACATCAAAGATATGTTCCTGATGAAATATCCCGTCGGCGAGCGGGGCCTTGCACCAGAGGTCAATTTCGATCCGGGGCGGGTGAGATATGCGCCGTTGTTCAAAAAGATCTATGGCGACTGCCGGACCGCCGGTTTCACGGCGAACGCGGTCGACGTTGCATGGCTGCCGAGCAAATACGGCAAAAACGTCAAATTCACCAAAATCAATGGCGCGGCCGCAGCGTTGCAACACGTGTCAGATGAGCTCGATAAGCTGCCGCAGCGCTTCCTTGCGTATCTGAGGCCGACCCAGGGGACCTACAATTGCCGTCGGATCGCCGGGACCAATCGTCAGAGCGCTCACGCTTTCGGTATTGCGATCGATATTGCCGACGCGCACGCTCACTATTGGGCATGGTCGAAGCCCGACGCCCATGGCCGCATTCCCTACAAGAACGAGATTCCTTGGGAGATCGTCCATGTTTTCGAGAAGCATGGCTTCATCTGGGGCGGCAAGTGGTACCACTACGACACGATGCATTTCGAATACCGGCCGGAGATCGTCCTTACCGCGGACTAGTTCGATGCTTCGCGAGCCGCGCGGCGGCGCAACCTGCGGCGGCTTGAAGCGTTCATAGCGCGGCAGCAAAGCCACTAGGATCAAGGCCATGTTCGTGTCGACCCGACCCACCGAGCCTGTCGCGCTGATGTTTGGCGACGACGGATCTATCCCCAACAATCCGCGCCTGCCGTTGCTGGTCTATCGCGGCGCCATCGATCTCTCTCTCGGGCCGAGCGCGGAGCGCGTCGTCGAGAGCACGTTTGGCGCAAACGGCTGGGGCGATATGTGGCGCAACGGCATTTTTCCGTACGTGCACTATCACTCCATGATCCACGAGGCGCTCGGCATCGCGCGCGGCTGCGCCAAGGTGCGTTTCGGCGGCACCGCAGGCAAAGTACTCGAGCTTGCGCCCGGCGATGTCGCGGTGCTGCCGGCCGGCACCGGCCATCAGTGCCTGTGGGCGACGCCCGAGCTGTGCGTCATCGGCGCCTATCCGAAGCACGGAAGCTACGATCTCTGCCGCGGCGGCAAGGCCGAGCATGCCAAGGCGCTTCAGACCATCCCGGAGGTGCGGCTGCCGGATAGCGATCCCGTGTACGGCACGGACGGCCCGCTGACCGTACTCTGGCGGGCCGCGACGGTTGCCCTATAGTCCCCCCGCCTCGGGCGAGCGGGGGACGAAGTAATGGGCGATTGGATCGCCTTCTGGGATTCCGAACATTCGATCTACGTCAATGCCCGCCATCGCGACGTGCACTACCGCACGATCGCGCAAGACATCCGCGCGCAGGTGCCCCCCGGCGCGGCCGTGCTCGACTATGGCTGCGGGGAAGCGCTGCACGCCGATCTCGTCGCCGCGTCGGCGCGCGCGCTGATCCTCTGCGAGGCCGCGCCCACGGTGCGCGCTGGACTCGCCGCGCGCTTCGCCGGCCACGCAAAAATCAGGGTCTGCTCGCCGGACGAAGTCGCGGCGTTGCCGGCGGGATCGCTCGACGTCGTGGTGCTGCATTCGGTCGCGCAGTATCTCACGCCGCAGGAGCTTGATGCGCTGCTCCTTCTGTTTCGCCGGCTGCTCGGCGAGAACGGCATCGTCATCCTGGGCGACGTCGTTCCGCCCCATGTCTCGGCCTGGACCGATGCGGTCGCGCTCATTCGCTTTGGCGCGGCGAACGGCTTTCTCGGCGCCACGCTCGTCGGCCTCGTGCGCACACTCGTCTCCGACTACTGGCGGCTGCGCTTCGATCTCGGGCTCTCGCGCTATAGCGAGGCGGCGATGATCGCCAAGCTCGCCGCCGGCGGATTTTCGGCGCGCCGCGCTCCCGCCAATATCGGCCACAACCGCGCGCGCATGACCTTCATCGCGCGGCGGACGTGAGCGACCTATGTCATCCCGCCTCCCCGTTTTTACCCCGTTATTTTGAGGCCGCTCTTCCCTGCCCGCTGATTCTGGTCTAAAGAGCGCCCGCGCGCGGGGACGCAGCCTCTGCGCCGCCCGAAGGACGCGCAAAGAGCGCGCCCTTTTTTTGTGCCTGTGGCGCGCCCGGATATCGAGCGACATGCCCAAACGGACCGACATTTCCTCGATCCTGATCATTGGCGCGGGGCCGATCGTCATCGGCCAGGCCTGCGAGTTCGACTATTCCGGGACGCAGGCCTTAAAGGCGCTCAAGGCCGAGGGCTATCGGATCGTGCTGGTCAACTCCAATCCGGCGACGATCATGACCGACCCCGATCTCGCCGATGCCACCTATATCGAGCCGATCACGCCCGAGATCGTCGCCAAGATCATCGAGAAGGAGCGTAACGTCGCTGCCGGCGGGTTCGGGCTCCTTCCCACCATGGGCGGGCAGACCGCGCTCAACACGGCGCTGTCGCTCAACAAGATGGGCGTGCTCGAGCGCTTCGACGTCACCATGATCGGCGCCACCGCCCAAGCCATCGACAAAGCCGAGGACCGCGAGCTGTTCCGCGAAGCGATGCAGCGCATCGGGCTCGAGACGCCGCGCTCGAAACAAGTCAAGACGCTGATCCACGCGCTCGAAGCGCTCGAGGATATCGGCCTGCCCGCCATCATCCGCCCATCGTTCACGCTCGGCGGCACCGGCGGCGGCATCGCCTACAACAAGGCCGAGTTCATCGACATCGTCGAGCGCGGCATCGACGCCTCGCCCACCAACGAGGTGCTGATCGAGGAATCGGTGCTGGGCTGGAAAGAGTTCGAGATGGAGGTGGTGCGCGACAAACGCGACAACTGCA
Source organism: Pseudomonadota bacterium (assembly GCA_046725125.1). Classification (GTDB taxonomy): domain Bacteria; phylum Pseudomonadota; class Alphaproteobacteria; order Rhizobiales; family Xanthobacteraceae; genus VAZQ01. The sequence goes on from JBKOXY010000314.1 coordinate 7,440, forward strand.
TCATCATCTGCTCGATCGAGAACCTCGATCCGATGGGCGTGCACACCGGGGATTCGATCACGATCGCGCCCGCGCTCACGCTCACCGACAAGGAATACCAGATCATGCGCGACGCCTCGATCAAGGTGCTGCGCGAGATCGGGGTTGAGACCGGCGGCTCGAACGTGCAGTTCGCGGTCAATCCCGCGGATGGGCGGCTGGTGATCATCGAGATGAATCCGCGCGTGTCGCGCTCGTCCGCGCTCGCCTCGAAGGCGACCGGCTTCCCGATTGCCAAGGTCGCGGCCAAGCTCGCGGTCGGCTACACCCTCGACGAGATCGCCAATGACATTACCGGCGGCGCGACCCCCGCCTCGTTCGAGCCGACCATCGATTACGTGGTCACCAAAATCCCGCGCTTCGCGTTCGAGAAATTTCCCGGCGCCGAGCCCACCCTCACCACCTCGATGAAATCGGTGGGCGAGGCCATGGCAATCGGCCGCACCTTTCAGGAGAGCCTGCAGAAGGCGCTGCGCTCGCTCGAAAACGGCTTCACCGGGCTCGACGAAATCACGATCGAGGGACTCGGCCAAGGCGACGACAAGAACGCGGTGCGCGCCGCGCTCGGCACGCCCACGCCCGACCGCCTGCTGAAAGTGGCGCAGGCCATGCGGCTTGGTTTCTCCGACCAAGACATCCATGGTTCCTGTAAGATCGACCCGTGGTTCCTGAGCGAGATCCGCGGGCTGGTCGAAACCGAGGCGGAGATCCGCGCCAAGGGCTTGCCGGCGACCGCCGGCGCGCTGCGCCGCCTCAAGGCCATGGGCTTTTCCGACGCGCGGCTCGGCAAGCTGACCGGGATTGCCGCCGCAGCCGTCACGCAAAAACGCCGTGCGCTCGGCGTGCGGCCGGTGTTCAAGCGCATCGACAGCTGCGCCGCAGAATTCGCCTCGCCCACCGCCTATATGTATTCGACCTATGCGGCGCCGTTCGCCGGCGCAGCGGTCTGCGAGGCCGCGCCCTCGGACAAGAACAAGATCGTAATCCTGGGCGGCGGTCCGAACCGGATCGGTCAGGGGATCGAGTTCGATTATTGCTGCTGTCACGCCTCGTTTGCCCTCAAGGAGGCGGGCTACGAGACGATCATGATCAATTGCAATCCGGAGACGGTC
>JBKOXY010000377.1:0-1564 GCA_046725125.1 Pseudomonadota bacterium
GGCCAGCTGCTGACCGGCTCGCTCGCCGATTATCTCATCCCCACCGCCAGCGACTTCCCCAACATCCGCGCCGTGGTCTTGGAAAATCACCCCTCGCCGATCAATCCGTTGGGTGCAAAAGGCGCCGGCGAGGGCGGTATCATCGCCGCCGGCGGCGTGATGGCCAATGCCGTGGCGAATGCTCTGAGCGCCTTCGGCGCGCAGCCGCGCGAACTTCCGCTCACGCCTACGCGCATCTGGGAACTCGTGCAGGCAGCACGCAAGTGACGTTCCGTTCCGGATCGGCACGCGCCCGTTTCATTGACTGGCGGCGCAATGCGGGAATAGATTCAATGCCGACAATCCCGTTCGACAGGAGCGACCCATGAGCGTTGCACGGCATCCGCGTCCGCCGGAACTCGTCGATGTTCCGATCGAGGACATCATGCAGAAATATGTCGGACGCTTCCGCGAGAAGAAGCCGGATTGGGCGGCGTTCGAGGACGCCAAGATCGAGGGCTACAAGCGCGCGCAACACCGCTTCATCGGCGCGGGCGGTTCCGGCAAGCACGGCGATCCGAGCGTCATTCCGGCGAAGAACTTCACCCTTTCGATCATGTATGTGGAGCCGGGACAGGGCAATGCCGCCCACACCCACGAGGTCGAAGAGTGTTTCTTCGTGCTCAAGGGCTATCTCGACGTCTTTGTCGAGGACGAGAGCGGCAAGCGCCTCACCACCCGTCTCGGGCCCTGGGAATGCATCTCGTGTCCCGCCGGCGTCATCCACGGCTATCAGAACGAAAGCCTCGAGCCCGTCTACTTCCAGGTCATGCTCGGACGCGGCAAGCCCGAGACCATGGGCTACGCCGACGAGGACCTCTACAAGCGCCGCGATGCCCATCTCAAGGCGGTGTGAGCTGCGCCAACGCCTAATACGCTGTCCGTCATTCCGCTGAATGATGGGTATGGGATCGCAGTAGCCCTGGAGGTTTGCACATGCGTCGCGTTCTCGCGGTTGCCGCCGTGGTTGCGCTGGCAGCACCGGCGCACGCGCAAGAGGCCTGGCCGCAGCGGCCGGTCACCATCGTGGTGCCGTTCGCGGCGGGCGGGTCGGCGGACTTGCTCGCGCGCATCCTGCAGCAGCACCTGCAGGCGAAATTCGGCGTTCCATTCGTGGTCGAGAACAAATCCGGCGCCGGCGGCAGCATCGGCACTGGCTTTGTGGCGAAGGCGCCAGCCGACGGCTACACGCTGCTGGTGGGCACGGTCAGCTCGATCGCCATCAATGCCTTCCTCTACACGAAGCTTAATTTCGACGTCGCCCGCGATCTGCAGCCGGTCTCGCTGTTGGTGCGGTTTCCAAACCTTCTGTTCGTCAATCCGAAGGTGCCGGCGAGGTCGGTGCCGGAGCTGATCGACTAACTCAAGGCCAATAACGGCAAGACCAACTACGGCTCGTCCGGCATCGGCACCTCATCGCACCTTTCGTCGGTGATGTTCGAACTCGCGACCAACACGAAAATGACCCACGTTCCGTTCCGCAGCACCGCCGAGGTCGTCAACAGCATGCTCGGCGGCAACATCG
>JBKOXY010000181.1:0-3348 GCA_046725125.1 Pseudomonadota bacterium
AGCTCTTCATCCTTTTCATTGAGCAAGTGCGAGCGTTGGGTAAGAACTTCGCGTAGACCGGCAAGCTCTTCATCCTTGTCATTGAGCAAGTGCGCGCGTTGGGTAAGAACTTCGCGTAGACCGGCAAGCTCTTCATCCTTGTCATTGAGCAAGTGCGCGCGTTGGGCGAGAACTTCGCGTAGACCCGCCAAGGGCGCGCGTTGGGTGAGAACTTCGCGTAGAGCCGCAATCTCTTTATCCTTCTCATTGAGCAAGTGCGCGCGTTGGGTCGCAGCTACCTCAAGCTCGCTCTCGCGCTTGCGTGCAGACTCGAGTGCTTGTTTCAAATGGGCCACTTGACGTTCCAATTGGGCCACTTGATCTTCGACTTCTTTAATCCGCTCCGCTTTTTTTCGCGCGGCATCGGTTAGAATGCGGTTCATGTTTTCCAATTCTGCGTTTCGACGGCTGAAAGGCAGCTTCATTAGCTTGCTCCGTATTAACGCGTCCACGGACACAGCAGCCTTAGTGGGGTGCTCGGGCAACTGGCCGCCTCTCATAATCAAACCTGTGTCCTTCGAAGCTTGCTGGGTATCAGCCCCGCACCGTCGGCGGCAAGATCATGATGCCAGCCGATCTAAAGCCCCTTCATAAATACATGCTCGATATCGAGCGCATCGACCACATCTCGGATGAAATGCGGGCCGTGGTTGAAAGCGAGTGGCCCGAGTTGGTACACAAGCTGCCGCCGAAAGAGCGGCACTGATCCAAGGGAGGAAAACATGCGAAGAGTGTGTTTGGGCGTCTCTGCCATATCTACATTTCTATTCGCCAGCTGCCCGGAAAACCCCGCCAATGCGATGACGCTGGGTGCTCCAGCGGCCATGCGCACTGCGATCGTAGACATCGCGGTTACTTATCGGGCCCACTGCCGTCCCGGGCGGGTGCACCATCGATATTGGCCCTATGATGGATGTGCCCAAGGATATGTCAGTCCCTCCTATCATTATCGTTATTACCGCCGCGGCCGGCCATCAGACTCGTCACACAACAACATATCTCACACCAAGTCGGGCTCAATGGGAGGCCACAGTGGCGGGCACAAATAGGGTGGCCCCTATTTGAAGTATAGACGATCCGCGTAGTGCGCTTTCCGAGAGACTCGGCTCTCAATCAAGCGTAGGCTTTCATCCATCACCGACAGCGGCCCTGCGCCAGGCGTCGGTGGCTGAGAGACCGATCGCGCTCCCGCCTGTACAAGGAAAGGAGCCGCAGATGGCCTCCCTATTTTTCACCTGTCCGACAACACACCAGCAAGCGCCCACCGGCATCGAGACCGATGTGCAAAGCCTTCGAGCCGCTTGGAAGGCAACACTCGACGTCAAATGCCCACACTGCGGCGAGGTGCACGAAATTTCAGTGCGCGAGACGTATATCAATGGCGCGCTGAAACGACCGATTTCGCTGGGCCATCTAGGTCCCGGTTAGACTGCCGCATTTGAAGAGGCCATAGTCGTGAAAACGTGACGCGGTGGCGTTGCGGGCGGGCGGTCATTGTGTTGGCGTTCTACCTCGATCGGGCGGGAATATCGGTCTACCGATGGAGCGGGTGGCGCCTGTATCGAAATTGTCTCATCCGCATTGGCCCGCGCGGCAGCAATATCTGCCTCACTAGGACGTGGGACGCCAAGCTCGCCCTCGAAGTCACGGCCAAAATGGCTTCGCCTCAGCGAAGGCGCGGTAGGCCCGCTCTGCCTCCTTGAGCACGGACGCGACGCGCGCCTCCTCGCGGCCAGAAAGACGTCCGGCTGCGAATGCCTTCTTGGCGCGGCCTTCGCGCTGTTTGTTGCTGGCGTCGTGCACATCAACGATTTGCTCGCTCAGCCCCTCATGCACCGCGATGTCGTTGAGGTCACCGAGGGCGTCCTGTAGTTTCTCCAATCCTGCCACGAAACCTTTTCGTCGCCGCATCGCCTTCTTGCCGGGGAACGCGCCGCCAAAGAACTCCGAGGCGTACCGGAGTTTCTTGGCTTGAATGCGCATCTTATGTCGACGCTGTGGGTCGAGCTCGTCGAGCTGCGCACCCGCTTTCAAAATCTTCTTCCAGCGTCGCCCGAGCTCGTCGGCGGCAGCACCGACAATCGGCTGCTCTCGCAGCAAGCGGCTGAAATCGTCGAGGTTGCGCGTCCAGTCGCCGGCTTCGATCCAGCACGCAGTGTCGAGAACAAGACTACGAAAGCGTGTGGATTCGACGGCCCCGCAGGCGCGGGCAAACGCCTCCTCACGTCTTCGCTGGAGGTCCTTGGCGAGAACCGCCACTCCCGGTCCATTCGGCTTGCCATCCGTGACCGGCCTCACAACGCGCTGGATGAACACATCAAGTTCACGCGCCGGGCCTAGTTCCTGAGTGATCCACTTGAACTGGGTCTTCATCTCCTCCGTCTGCGGATCAACAAGCATGTCGGCAAACAGCGAGACCGCCGCCCGCAAACGCCGAAGAGCGACCCGCATTTGGTGCAATCCCTCGGGGTCTCCCCCTAGCGTGGCGGGTTGATTGGCGACGAGTTGGCGCAGACACGCCCTGGCAATGGCTTGAAATGCGGCTTGCCGGCTGCAGTCGGGCGTGAGCGCGACCGGTGCCGCCTTTACCGCCTGGGGCGCCTCGCCGGCGATGAGCGTGTACCCGCGCTCGGCCTTGCTCTTGACCGCAAGCTGAACTGGCACTTCCTCGGCGAGCATGCGCGCGAGCTTGAAAAGCTCCGCGGATTCGCCGCGCTTGAGCTCCAATTCCACCTCGCAAAGAGGCGAAGACTGGCGACCCGCTTCGACCTTCCCCTTGTCGACGGTGAGTTCGATCTCGCTAACTCCACTTTGGATCGGATAGACCGTGCGGCGCACGCGCGTCTCGAATATCGGCTTCAAGCCGCGCCGCATCTTCTTGCCAAACACGGGTCCGAGCGCGGCGTCCTGCGCGACGTCGAGGTCGGGCTGCCTGCCGCTGATCGGGTGCTCCCATTCGTCGCGCGCAAATAGCGCGGCGCTTTCACCGCTTTCTCGCTTGATAGTTTGGACGTGGCGGCGGCCGATGCGCCGCACTCGCAGCGATAAGCCCTTGTTGCGCAGCTTCAGCTTGTCGGTGTCGAAATAGACCGACACCAGGGTTGCTGGCTTAGACGACTTCTTCCGCGCCGCCCGCAGCAATGAGCTGCGAGCCAGCCGATAGAAACTATGGGCCGGCACTTCGAGCTTGAGCTCGACTTCACGCGCGGGCGACATGGGAAAATCAGCCGAAATCGGTATCTAATTTAATATAATTGCCGATTTCGCCCGCAATTTCTAGAGGGGCTGTGAGATCTGGATACTCGTGAC
>JBKOXY010000126.1:0-5369 GCA_046725125.1 Pseudomonadota bacterium
GAGCTTGCCGACCTCCACGCGGATGTCGGAGCGCACCGTCGCGTTGGCGTCGCCGTAGTTCGACACGATGTGGTAGGCGCCCTCCGGCAGCAACACGATGTCGCCGGTCATGATCGCGCTGGCGATCGGCCGCTTGTCGCCGGGCTCGAACTGGCTGCCCTTGTAAAGGTCGAATGAAATTTGTCCCTGCGGGATGCGCGCGTCGCCGACCCGGCCTTCGATGCGCAATCCGCCGGCTGGGATTTCGAACACGTCCTTCATCGTTTCGGCGCGCACCTGCACCGCCTTGGTCACGTTCGCAAGCCCGAAACCGACGCTGACGACGTAGGCGCCGGGCGCCAGCACGAAAGTGGGGGCAGCTCCCTTGTCCTCCTTGACCAGGCGCGGGAGGCCGTTCTGCTCGGTGCGATAGACCCGCCAATGCAAGCCGCCGTTGATGGCGGGCTGATCATGGCCGAACCGCGCGCTGACAGCGAGCGCGCCTTGTCCAGCCGGCACGCTCGGCACGCTCACCGCCGCATGCGCCTGCGCCCCCTGGTTAGCCGGCAGCGATTGCAGCAGCGGTCCCTTCGGCGCCGCGGATGGCGCCACATTGCCGCTTGGAGGAATGAGACTTTGGGCCGGGCCGGGCGGGACCGACGGCACGTCTCGCGGCGGACGCAGCGTGAACGAACTGTCGGAGCCTTGGGTGCTGCCGAAGAATTGCGCGTTGGCCGCCGCGGCCAGCGCCGCGAGCCAGACGCCGGTGGCCAAAACGAGCTGGCTCCCCTTGCCGGTCCTCGTCCCCCCGATCCTCATGGGCCGCAGTTTTCGACCGCAATAGCGGCAAATTCAAGCCATTGGCGGGCGGTTTGTCACCACTGCCGCCCTATGCTAGGCGCAACCGTCGCCAATCGATGCCGGCGCAAAATGCGGCCATCTTTCAAGTCGGCCGCGTTCCCCGCGCCGCGCGGATCAAGCCGATGCCCGACGCTCTCGAGCTGCTCAAGACCCGACGCTCCATCAAGCCGGTTGAACTCGCCGGCCCCGCTCCCTCGGCCGCCGAGATCGAGACGTTGCTCACGATCGCTTCGCGCGTTCCCGATCACGGCAAGCTCGTGCCCTGGCGCTTCATCGTCTTCGAGGGGGAAGCGAGGCTAGCCGCCGGCGAGGCGATCGTCGCCGCGTTTTGCGCCAAATATCCGCAGGCCAAGGCCGAGCACATTGAAGCCGAACGAATCCGTCTCGCGCGCGCGCCGCTCGTGATCGCGGTGGTCAGCCGCGCCGCGCCGCATGTGAAGATTCCGGAATGGGAGCAGGTGCTGTCGGCGGGCGCCGCCGCCATGAGCCTCGTGCTCGCCGCACACGCGCTCGGCTATGGCGCGACCTGGATCACCGAGTGGTACGCGTATGACCGCGGCGTGCTTGCCGCGCTCGGCCTCAAGGAGAACGAGCGCATCGCGGGGTTCGTCCATATCGGCAGGCCGGGCGTACCGCCCGAGGACAGGCCCCGGCCGGCGCTTGACGAGATCACCACTCGCTTCGGTACCCGGTAGGTTCTCGCCCGCCCGGCGTCACGCCGACTGGATGTAATCGCGCAGCGCGGCGGATTCGTGCTCCATCTCCTGGAGCCGATATTTGACCACGTCGCCGATCGACACAACGCCGACGACCTGATCCTGCTCGATCACCGGAACGTGGCGGAATTTGCCCGCCGTCATCCGCTCCATGATGACGCCGATGGTCTCCGCGGGGCTGCACGTTACGACTTTGCGCGTCATCACTTGCGAAAGCGATTGCGCGAGCCCGCTCGCACCCTGCTGCGCGAGCACGCGCACGATGTCGCGCTCGGACAGGATGCCGATGACCCGGCGATCCGGGCCGAGCACAAGCAACGCGCCGATTTTGTGTTCGGCGAGCGTGCGCACCGCGGTTTCGAGCGTTGCCGTGGGCTCGATCGAAACGACATTGCTGCCCTTGGCGGAGAGAATGTTCTTGACGTGCATGGGTCGCCTCCCTCGGCTTGCTCCGAGCGCGCGGAGTACCGGCTCGATAATGCTCGATTTGCTATCGAGTTCCGTCAGCTGTGCCGTCCGGCCACGAGCGAGCCGCCGGACCTGTGCGAGGAACGACCGGCGCGGCGGCGTCGACATCGACCGCTGGGCGGCACTGACTAAGCCTAAGTATCGGACGGAATCCCCAACCCTGCAAGGTGCCCGTCAACCGGAGCCGGTCAAGCGCGTGTTTCGCCAAGACGATAGTTAATGGATTGTCGGTGTCGGATCCGGCCCTTTGCCGCTGTCGAATTCGGTCGAACGGGGGACCGGATCGAATGCGGCGAAGGCAAAAAGCCCGACCAGGAATCCGCCGATATGCGCCTGCCAAGCGATCGCCTGCTCGACGCCCGGCATGCCCACGGAGAAGACTCCGAACAGCAGATTGACGCCGAACCAGACCAGCAGGAATGCGAGCACACGCGGATCGCGAAGGCTTACCGCAAGCGGCGCCGCCGGCACCCGACACGCCTCGGCGGGGTCTCGCCACAGCCCGAGCGGGCCACCGCGCTGGAACGCAAACCGTGTCGCCGCGGCCATGGCTCCGGAAATCGCGGCCGAGGCGCCGACCATCGGCAAGAGCTCGCCGAAATGGGTCACGAGGTGCACGGCGGCGCCGGCGGCGGCCGTCACGGCCATGAACACCAGGAAGCGCAGCGATCCGAATCTTTGCGCAACCGGCGAGCCGAAGGCTAAGAACCACACCGCGTTGAAGATCAGATGGCTCAGGTCGGCATGGATGAGCGCGTAAGTGACGAATGTCCAGATGTCGGCCGCCCAGCCTCCGGGCCAGGCAACATCGGGCAGCACGCTGGCGTCATAACGCGCGGGAATGAACGCGAAGAGCAGCAGAAATTCGGTCGTCTGCTCCGCCGTCAGCACGAGCATGATGAGCGCCTGAATGACGCCGAGCACGACGAGCAGCGCGACCACGACCGCGGGCACGTTGAGCATCCGTTCGCGGCGGGGCTGATCGAACATGGCTCCAAGGTGATTTTGATTGAAGCGAGCCGGTCGAGGCGATCGGCCGCGTTCACATAGGCTGCCGCGCGCATTGGGGCAAGCGCGCGCGCTTCACGATGCGCCACAATCCAGCCCCCGGAACGTTTCTCGAAAAGGAAGGTCACCGAGCGGTAAATGCGCTCCCTCCGGCGCGCGCCGCGTCGGCCGCTGATCGCGGCCTTGTCACGTCCGTTCTTTGCCGCCTCCGCGCCGCGAGCCCGGGGGACCGGGCGTTAACGGCGATGGCGCGGGCGCAACAAGGACGACGCCCTACGGGTGTCGGCGGGTTAACGCCGGCATTCGATTCAAAGTGTACCAATTTCAATTTTAGTTGAATTCTCGACGAATGATAACAGTATTCGTCGTGCTGTTTACTTGGGTTGTCTTCAAAATGACTTTGCGGGATTAGCGGCGACTCAAATCGTTTGTGAGAAATGTGGCCCTCAAGAACAGGGAGAGGCCACAAAATGAAATCGAGTCTTGCCGAAATACTGGGAGCCGGTCTTGCCGGCGCCGCGCTGGCCGCGGCACTGGCGGTGGCGCCGGTCCATGCCGCCGGCGACCGACCGCTGTTCATGTCGGTCGGCACCGCCGCCCGCGCCCCGGTGGGCTGGCGCGAGTTCTGCGCGCAATACGCGCCGGAATGCGAGCCGCCGGCCATGCCCGGGCGCGACGCCGTGTTGACGACCCAAGCCTGGAACGAGCTGCTGCGGATCAACCAACGGGTCAACGACACGATCAAGCCGATGACCGACCTGGAGCATTGGGGCGTGGCCGAGCGTTGGAATTATCCCGACGACGGCTACGGCGACTGCGAGGATTACGTTCTGCTCAAGCGCAAGATGCTGATGCAAGCCGGATGGCCGCGCCAGGCGCTGCTCATCACCGTCGTGCGTGACGAGCAGGGGGATGGGCATGCCGTACTCACCGTCAAGACCGACAAGGGCGAATTCATCCTCGACAATCAGAACGAGGACGTGTTGCTCTGGTCGGAGACCGGTTACCGCTTCGTGAAGCGGCAGTCGCAGGACGATCCAAATGTTTGGGTCGCGCTCGGCGATCCGCGCCCGGCAACCGCCACCGCCACGTCGCGCTGAGAGGCTCCGAGGTTAGGCGAGCCGGTCACGCCTCCATCCCTCCGAACCAGACCGGTTTGCCCGCGGCCGGCCCCGCCCCTGGGGCCGGCCGTAGCTTTTGCAAGGAGTGCGGCGGCAGCGCAGACGCGGCGCACGCGCTGCGCGCCGCATCCCCAAGCCTGCTCCGTCACCCGATCCGCTTGAGGCCCTTGGCATATTGCTGCCAGCGCCGCACATAGATGTCGGCGCCGCAAGTAATCTCTTGCGCGGCTTTTTCATCGAGGGTGCGGAGCGCCCGCGCAGGCGCGCCCACGATCAGCGAATTGTCCGGAAACTCCTTGCCCTCGGTCACCACGGCGCCTGCGCCGACAAGACAATTCTTTCCGATCCTCGCGCCGTTGAGCACCACCGCGCCCATGCCGATCAGGCTGTTCGACGCGATGGTGCAGCCGTGCAGGACCACGTTATGACCGATGACGCAATCCTCGCCGATATTGAGGGGAAAGCCGGGATCGGTGTGCAGCACCGCATTGTCTTGGATCTGTGAGCGCTCGCCGAGCTCGATCCATTCGTTGTCGCCGCGCAGCACCGCGTTGAACCAGACGCTGGCGTCGGTCTTGAGGCGCACCCGCCCGATCACCACGGCGCTGTCGGCGATCCAATAACGACCGTCGCCCGGCAGGTCCGGCGCTTCGCCATCAAGCTCGAAGATCGCCATTGGTGCGCCTCCTCGGTGGAGGCGCGACCTTGCCACGGCGCGCGGAGATTGGCGAGGCAGCTTCGCGCGCGCTAACGCGTTCAGCCGGCGGAAATGCCGAATGCCCTCAGCCCCATCACCACGATCGCGCCGCCTATCAGGCTCCAGCAGCTCGCGATGGCAAAGCCGATCGCAAGCGCGAAGACATGCTCAACCCGTTCTGCTGTCATGACGCCCCACTCGAATCACCCCGCTTGATCCTTCGCACGGCGTGACGCCGCGCGCCACAACATCCTTAATCAAGGGTTAATTTTCCGCGGTCGGTGATCAGCATCGGCAATCGCAATGCCAGCGTCAGGACACAGCGACGCCCGATTATTGAGGACTGATGAGCGGCGACTGATTCGCAGGGCCGACCGCCGCTCATGACCACGGTTCACGTCAGCCAGGAGCGCGGCCGGCATTTGCGCCGTCGTCGGCGCGAGAAGAGCGGTCAGCTCTTGCTGCCGCTCGTCGTACTCGCGGCGGTCGCGGTCTCGGCGTTCGTCTATATCGGCTATG
>JBKOXY010000195.1:0-2001 GCA_046725125.1 Pseudomonadota bacterium
CTCTTGTCGACCTGACGCCGGATGCGATGGACGCACTCCTGACTTACGAGTGGCCGGGGAACGTGCGCGAGCTGCGCACTGCCATAGAACATGGGGTCGTGATGGCCAGCGAGCCAAAGATTACATTGCGCGATTTGCCGATGGCCGTGCGGCAAACGGCAAGGGCAAAGTTGCCGGGCGGAGTTTCAGCTCAGGCTTTCGGGGAAAAAATAAGTCCGCTCGATATACACGAGACCGAAAGAAAATTGATTGCCCAGGCTCTTGCAGCCACCAACGGCAACGTGACCGCTGCAGCCAAAAAGCTCGGCATCAGCCGCCGCACCCTTCATCGAAAGATCAACGAAATGAATGCGGCCAAAGCTCAAGCCGGGAGAGCAAGCGAAAAGACGGCCCAGTAGCCGGAATCGATGATCTCGGTGCCGGCATCGCACGTCGAAGCCTCAACTGCAAACGTCTTCTGCTGTTAGTGGCGCGAGCGATTTCCTTTGGGTTGCAGTAATGGGCAACTCAGCGGGACAGAAACCCAGGGACTGAGCGACAGGCATCAGGCCCGCGGGTTGCTCAACGCGACATGCCGTAGGGCCGACACGAGACGCCGTGAATCTTCCAAATCTCTCCGGTGAGGGTGACGACGTACGCAGTGTTCCCGATGAACTCAAGCGAGGTCGGACGGTCCAGAGGTTCCGTGATGACGGTGAAGGTGCCGCCCCCGTTGACCTTGACGAGCGCGCCGGTGTTCGGCAGTGCCGGAGAACCCGGATCGTCGCCGACCGGGAAGATACCCTGGGAGAGGGCGTAAAGACCGTTGCCGGGGCCAAATTCCACGTCAACGAGGAGGCGAGCGCCGGAGGCCACCTCCGTAGCGGTGGGCGACCCTGACTCGAACGACACAACCTTGCCGTCCTGGGGCAGGTGGGGAACTGGGCCGGCCTCGGCCATGTACACTCTATTGCCCCTCACCTCCAGACCGGTCGGGACGATGTTGTCGAACGCGATCAATATGCTGACCTCGCCGTCGAGCGTGACTCGCAACACCCGGTTGAGGTGCCCATCGGTAACCAGGAAGCCGCCCCGGTAGCTTTGCAGCGCATACTGGAGTCCGGTCGGCACGACGAAGGGAGTGGGCGGCGGATTGGCCAAGTTGAACTCGCCAATATCTGCGACAACCGTGAAACTGTCTGGGCCGTCCACTCGGTAGATGCCGTCAACGTGGCTGCCGCCGACGTCAGGGCTGACGAGGGTGACCAGTGCGTACGCGATGTTGTCGATGAACGCGACGTCGATCGCCCCACCGATGATCGCCCCACCGATGCTGATGATCGCTGTCGGCAGACCGCTGGCGAACGTCGTGACTTCCCCGGTCAGCGGATCGACGCGCGAGATCCTGCCGGCTGCGCCTTCGGTGACGTACAGCGCACCATCGGGTCCGACGGTGCTGCCCTTGGCACTCTCCAGGCCCGTATCCAGGCCCGTAACTAGCAGTGTGGCGGTAGGCTCCTGGCATGGCCGCCGAGCGCTCGCCGCCGACGGCGTGATTATCGCGATCAGGGCCGCGGCCAACAACAGCACAATACCGATACCAACTGATTTCGTCACGCGCATCGCTGGTTTTAGAGCGAGCGCGAGAATGTTTTGTTTATTCATGATTTAATTTCCTTCTGTTGTTTTGGCCTTCTTTGGCTCCTCATCGTGAGAAGTCATTTCTGGCCGTTCACTGGTGTACTGTCCGAAATCCGATCCGAGGTTACGCGGAAAATGGGCTTCGCAGCGTTAAAGCGTTAAGTCGTTGAAGCGGGGAGACCCGCACTTCGAAAAGGCTTGCCGGTGGAGGCAGCGGACTCGCCTTGGCGAAGCCCGATGGAACATCGAGCTCTAGCTTTGCCACGATCTGCTCGGTGAAATTGCCTGCTAACGCAACAATTGCCCTAGAAAAGGTGAGCAAGTATGTACTCGTCAAACAACCGCGCGGCGATAAATCCGCATTTCTTGCCAGGGCTGGTT
>JBKOXY010000323.1:0-9380 GCA_046725125.1 Pseudomonadota bacterium
AGGCTTGGTCAGGAGCTTGGCTTTCCACGGCACCTCGTCGGCGTCGAACTCCATGATGCGGAAGTTGGGGATCGCCGCGCAGAAATGCGCGCTCATGATATTGGCGAGCGGGCCGTTGAAATTGTGCGAGGCGACGTTGACCTCGTAGGCGTCGGCCATGGCGGCCATCCTCGTCGCCTCTAGGAGCCCGTTCCATTGCGCGTCGATGATGGCCACGTCGACCGAGTAATTTTCGAGGTAAGGCTTGAGATTGCGACGGCCGAGGATCGTCTCCAGCGAGCCGATCGGTGTGGTCGTCGACTGCCGGATCAGGCTCAGCGCCTTGGGTTCGAACATGTCCATTTCGAGCCACATCAGATCGAACGGCTCGACCGCCTTGGCGATGCGCCGCAGCCCCTCGGGCTTGTAGTTGAAGTTGAGATCGAGCAGGAGCCGCACGCCTTCTCCTGCGCCTTCGCGCAAGGCGGTGAGCTGGGCGATGAGCGCATCGAGGACGTCGTTGTCGAGGTTGAGCTCGGGATGGCCGATGCCGACGCCGACCATGCCCGGCGCGAACTGCTGGCCGCCCTTGCCGTCGAACAGCAGCACGTTGGTTTTCAGCGCCTTGAAGCCGCGCTCGCGCGCCTCGCGCGCGGCTGCTTTGAGATCGTCGAGCGTGCGCACGGCCGGGCGATCGATCACCTTGCCGTCGAAGAGATCGGCGCAGCGGGCGCGCAGGACTCCGCAACGCGACCAATAGACCGGCATGCGCTCGCGCACCGCGCCGCCGAGAAGCTCGTAGACGGGAACACCGAGCGCCTTGCCGCGGATGTCGAGGCAGGCGTTCTCGATGGCGGCGATGGCGTGGGACGTGAGTCCGCCCGCGGTCGACCGCGAGCGGGCGTAGAGCGCGGCGTCAATGCGGGCGATCGCGCACGGGTCCTCCCCGATGAGCGTGGCGCCGAGGCCGTGGATCAGGGAGGTCATGCCCTTGCGGCGGCTCTCGTTGAACTCGGACCATCCCGTGATGCCTTCGTCGGTGGTGATCTTCAGGAACGAATAGGTGTCCCACCCGCCGTCGGCGTGGAAGTCCTCGAGCTTGACGATCTTCATTCGGTGCCTCGTGTTTGGTGTTTTTGGCACGTTTGCTGCGCTGACAAAGCGCACAAAATTGTGCCATGGTTTGCAGACGACACCAACCGCAGCGCGGAGCTCGGTCGGCATGCGATATCCCCGACGCGGTCTGCGTGAAATCCTGCCGGCGCTTGTGCTGCTTGCGCTCGCTCCCTGCGCGCTCGCCCAGCCGAGCGGCGTGGCCGAGATCGCGGCTTACCAGGGCGCCGACCGCGAGCAGCGGCTGATCGAAGGCGCCAAACGGGAGAAGGAGCTCACCTTCTACTCGTCCATACCGCCTGACGACATTGCCGCTTTGGTCTCGGCCTTCGACCGCAAATATGGCGTCAAGGTCAAAGTCTGGCGCGCGGATTCGGAAGGGTTCCTGCAACGCATCGTGGGCGAGGCCAGGGCGCGGCGTTTCGAGGTCGATGTCATGGCCGGCTCGAGCTCGGCGCTCGAGCCGCTCTACCGCGAGAACCTGCTGCAAGAGGTGAAATCGCCCAAGCTCGCCCGCATCATCCCCCAGGCCATTGCTCCCCACCGGCAATGGGTGGCGGTCTATCTCAGCACCATCGTGCAGGCCTACAACACCGATCTCGTCCGCAAGGACAGCCTGCCCAAGACTTACTACGATCTGCTGCGGCCGCAGTGGAAGGACAAGCTCGGCATCGAAGCGGAAGATTTCGATTGGTTCGCACAGGTGGTCATGGATTTCGGCGAGGCGCAAGGGCTACGCCTGTTCCGGGACATCGTCGCCTCGAACGGCATGTCCGTGCGCAAGGGTCACAGCCTCCTCACCAACCTGGTCGCGGCGGGCGAGGTGCCGTTGGCGCTCACGGTCTATGGCTTTTTAGCCGAGCAGGCCAAGAGCAGGGGCGCGCCGCTCGACTGGTTCGTCATTCCGCCGGCGATCGCCCGGCCCACGGCCGAAGGGCTGGCGCGGAACGCGCCCCACCCGAATGCGGCAGTGCTGTTCTTCGATTTCCTGATTGGGGAGGAGGGCCAGCACATCCTGGCCAAGCGCCAATTCGTCACCGTGAGCCGCAGCATCGAGACGCCCTTCAACCAGGGCCCGCTCCAGCTCATCGATTCGGCCATGATCCTCGACCACGCCCGAAAGTGGCAGGACCTCTACCAGAAGACGATTGTCGCCCCGTCACGCTGACGGGGATGGCAATCGGATGCCAGTGGTCAGAAGAGTCTCTTGCGCGTCGTGATCATCGATCCCTGATTGCCGCCTACTCGACCGCCGCCTTCTGCTGGTCCGGCCGCAGGATCAGCTTCTGCACTCGCCAGGTCAAAATCTCGGCGACATAGAGTTCGTTCTCGGATGGGCACGCGATCTCGTGAATCCACCCGAATTGCTTGAGCTGCTTGCCCGACTTGCCGAGATAGCCGAGCACCTTTCCATCCAGGCTGAGCTTGTAGATGCGGCCGGGATAGGAGTCGGAGCTGTAGAGCACCTGGTTCGGCCCGGGGGTGATGCAGAGCGCCCACGGCGCGCCCGGGGTGAAACTGCCGCCCGTTTGCAGATAGTTGGTGAGATCTGGCTTGTTGCCGATCGCCGGCTTGGCGTTCTCATCGAACGGCACGTCGATCTTGATCTCGCGCTTGAACGTGCCGTCGCCGTCGAACACCTGGATGCGGCGGTTGTTGCGGTCCCCGACATAGATGCTGCCCTGCGCATCGGCGGCGATGCTGTGCACGAGGTTGAATTCGCCCGGGCCTTTGCCGCGCTGCCCCCACGACTTCACCCAGTCGCCGTTCTTGTCGTATTTGGCCACGCGCGAATTCACATAGCCGTCGCTGATGTAGATGTTGCCCTGCGGATCCCAGGTCACGTCGGTCGGCTGGCGGAAGCGGCCGTCGACGGTAGGCAGCGGCGGGTTGGCGTTGCGCTCGTGCGGGTGGGCGTCGAGATCGGAGGCTTCCGATTTGCGTCCGAACACCATCTCGACCCGGCCCTCCGGGTTGAACTTGATCACCATGTCCGAGCCCTTGTCGGTCGCCCAGATGTTGTCGTCCTTGTCGACGCGCACGGTATGCGCAAACGACCAGGCGTAGAGGTTCTTGCCGATCTCGCGCAGGAACACGCCGTTGCGGTCGAATTCCAGAATCTGCGAGGCTGTATTGCCGTAGGCCGGGCCGCGGCTGGAGCCGCCGCGTGAATAGACGTAGATGTGCCCCTTTGAGTTGACGGCGACGCCGGCAACCTCGCCCAGATGCATATCCGGCGGAAGCTTCAACAGGTTCGCGACCGAATCGTAGGGAATTTCGGGCGGTGATTGTTGGGCGAATGCCGACGGGCTCAGCAGTACGAGTAGCCCGACAAGCCAGCGTTTCATGGCGACCTCCCTAGACCGTGTCCTGGCGACGTTTTTGTGCGCGCGCTCGACCGCGTCCGGGCGCGCGGCAACGCCGAGTATACAAACCGGCGCTCTTGCAACACAATCCGCCCGCGCGCGCTAGACCAAAGCAGGAGATTAAAGACATGCGTTACATCGATGCGTTCAATCATTTCTTTCCCAAGCGCATTTACGAATTGATGCTGCAATCGCCGGCCGGACAGAAGGATCTCGGCAAACGCATGCGGGGAATTCCGGCGCTCTACGACGTCGAGGAGCGACTGCGCGTCGTCGATTCCTTTCCCGATTACACTCAGGTCATCTGCCTCGGCATGCCGGCGATCGACCGGCTCACCGGACCCGATCATTCGCCCGAATGGGCGCGGCTCGGCAATGACGGGCTTGCCGAGCTGGTCGCCAAATACCCCGACCGCTTCGTCGGCTACGCCGCCTCGTTGCCCATGAACGCACCTGAGGCCGCGGCCAAGGAGGCTGAGCGCGTGTTGTCGAACGGCGCCAACGCGATCCAGCTGCACACCAACGTCGACGGCGCCCCGATCGACCAGGACCAGTTTCTCCCCATCTACGAGATCATCGAGAAGTCGGGCAAGCCGATCCTGCTGCATCCGATCCGCACGCGCGAAATGGCGGACTACCGCAGCGAGATGACGTCGAAATACGAAATCTGCAGCGTGATCGGCTGGCCGTTCGAGACCGGCGCCGCGCTGGCGCGGCTCGTCTTTTCCGGCATCATGGACCGCTTCCCCAACCTCAAAGTCATCTCGCACCATCTCGGCGGCGTCATTCCGTATTTCGAAGGGCGCGTTGCGCACAGCTGGGATCAGTTGGGTGCCCGTACCTCGGACGAGGATTATTCGCTCATATTGAAGGGGCTGAAGAAGCGACCGTTCGACTATTTCAAGGCCTTCTACGGCGACACTGCGCTCGCCGGTGCGCGCGCGCCGACGATTTGCGGGCTGTCGTTCTTCGGGGCGGATCACGTGCTGTTCGCGTCCGATTGTCCGTTCGACAAGGAAAAGGGCAGGGGCTACATCCGCGCCACCATCGCGGTCATGGAGTCGCTCGATCTGCCCAAGGACGACATGGAAAAGATCTGCCACCGCAACGCAGAAACGATGTTTGCGCTGCGAAAGAACTGAACGAAGACGTGGAGCCGCGACGGACGGTCGAACCGACGGCAAGACGACGCATCGATTTCTGGCGCCTGCTGCGGCTAAGCGCCCGAAACATCGTCCGCGTATGCGGAACCATTGAATGCGCCGCCGCGCGCAATTACCTTTGCGCCGGCATACCGGGAGGAAGGATGTTCGCGCGTTGGCGAGCGGCGATGGCGGTCACCGCGGCCTTGGCGGTGAGCCCCGCGCACGCCGATGCGGTCGCCGATTTCTACAGGGGTAAGCAGGTCAATCTGATCGTCGGCTATGGACCGGGCGGCGGCTACGACACCTATGCGCGGCTCTTGGCGCGCCATCTCGGCAGGTTCATTCCCGGCAATCCAAGCGTGATCGTGCAGAACATGCCGGGCGCCGGCAGCCTGCGCGCGGTCAATTATCTCTACAACCTCGCGCCCAAGGACGGCACCACCATCGGCACGTTCGCGCGCAACATGCCGCTCATCGGACTCCTCGGCGGCAATTCGAACGTCCAATTCAAGCCGCGCAAGTTCACGTGGCTCGGTTCCACATCGAGTTTCGTTCACGACGCCTATATTCTGATCGTGCGCAAGGACGCGCCGGTGAAATCGATCGACGAGGCGCGCCGCCCCGACCTGCCGCCACTCGTGCTCGGCGCCACCGCCGAAGGCGCCACGGGCAACGACGTGCCGGTCATCCTGCGGGACACCATCGGCCTGCACGTCAAGCAGGTCGTGGGCTATCCGGACAGCGCCTCCATTTTTCTCGCGATCGAGCGCGGCGAGGTCCATGGGCGGACCGTCGATCTGTCGACGCTGAAATCGGTGAAGCCTGAGTGGCTCAAGCCCGACGGCGGTTTTCGCGTCTTGGTTCAGTTCGCGCGCGCGACCCGGCATCCCGATTTTCCGGACGTGCCCACCGCGCGCGAGCTCGCAAAGAACGAGGCGGCCCGCGCGCTGATTGAGCTGGCGGAGCTGCCCTATGCGCTGTCACGGCCCTTCGCCGCGCCGCCAGACCTGCCGCCGGATCGCGCCAAGGCGCTGCAGCGCGCGTTTCTCGCGGTGCATGACGATCCGCAATACCTGGAAGATGCCGCCAAGCTCAGGGTCGACGTGAGCCCGATCGGAGGCGATGGGGTTCTCCGCGCGATCGACGGGATCGGCAATGCGGCGCCGGAGCTGTTGGAATACGTCCGCAAGCTTCTGGCCGAGACCCGGGGCGGCGGGTAGCGCGGACTCGCGGTTCGGGGTAATGCCCGCCGCGACTGCGGCGCGATCTCGGCACCCGCGACGTTCGCTCGTCTTTCCAGTTCGTGTACACTATCAAACTGGGCTCGACAAAAATCGCACTCGAGCGGGCGCGCCGCCCATTGAACGCGCATTCGAGCGTCCCGAGGAAACCCATGCACGACACTCCCGATCAAGTGCACTGGCACGAACCGAAAGCCGGCGAGAACGCCGGATACGGCAAGTTCAAGCGCGCGCCGATGCCCTACGACCGCTTCATGGAGGCCGAGGGCGTGCCGGTCTATCGCGGCATCGGGGTTCGCCGCGTGCAGGACCTGCCGCTTGTGCCTTGGAAGCGGCTCGGCGGTCGCGGCTCGTATATCCAGCTCTTCGGCACCGAGGGGCTGTGGGGCCTTTACCTCGTCGAAATCCCATCCGCCGGCGCGCTCAACGTGGAGCGGCACCTCTATGAAAAGGTCGTGCTGGTGGTCGAAGGCCGCGGCACCACCGAGGTCTGGCAGGAAGGGCAGGGCAAGCGGCACGCGTTCGAATGGCAGAAGGGCTCGCTGTTCTCGATTCCGCTCAACGCCTACCACCGGCTCGTGAATGCGGCGAGCGCGCCCGCGCTGCTCTTGTGCGGGACCTCGGCGCCGAACGTCATGAACGTCATCGACAACACCGATTTCGTGTTCAACTGTCCCTATACGTTCAGCGAGCGCTTCGCCGGGGCGGAGGACTATTTCAAGCCCCGGGATGATATCGAGCCGGATCCGATCCGCGGGCTGGCGATGCGGCGAACCAACCTCATTCCCGACATCGTCAACACCAACCTGCCGCTCGATAACCGCCGCTCGCCCGGCTACCGCCGAGTCGAGCCGTTCATGGCCGGCAACCGCTTCTATTTGTGGATCGGCCAGCACGAGACCGGCCGCTATTCCAAGGCGCACAAGCACGCCTCCGCCGCCGTGCTGGTCTGCATCGAAGGCAAGGGCTACACCTATACTTGGCCGGAAGCGCTCGGCACCACGCCGTGGCGGGACGGCAAGGCCGACAAGGTGCTGCGCCAGGACTACGAGCCGGTCGGTCTGGTCTCGGCGGCGCCGATGAGCGGCGACTGGTTCCACCAGCATTTCGGCATCGGCAAGGAAGGCCTGCGTATCACCGCTTGGCATGGGCCCAACAACCAGCGCTCGCGCAAGCCCGGTCGTCCCGGCGAGCAGCTCATGGACTACGGCGCCATCGATCTCGGCAAAGGCGGCAGCGCCATCCCGTATCACCAGGAGGATCCCGCCGTTCGCAAGGAATTCGAGGCGGCGCTCGCGCACGAAGGCGTGGCGAGCCGGATGAATCCGGAATTCTACCAGCGGCCTCCGGCCGAGGGTGAAGTGGTGATGGGGGACGTCATGTAGGCGCGCGATCCGAAACGAGACGCAGCAGGAGGCAGCATGAAGCGCAGCATCGACCGAATTCTCACCACCCACGTCGGAAGCCTGCCGCGGCCCGCCGATCTGCTCGCCGTGGTGCGGGCCAAGGAAGAGGGCAAGCCCGTCGACGCGAAGGCCCACGCCGCGCGGCTGCGCGACGCGGTGGCCGAGGTCGTGCGCAAGCAGATCGACCTCGGCATCGATATCATCGACGACGGCGAATTCGGCAAGCCGAGCTTCGTCTCATACGTCAACGAACGTCTTGGCGGCTTCGAGTTCGACAGCGAGGCGCCGCGGCAAAGCCCGTGGGCGGGCTCGCGCGAAGCCAAATCCTTCCCGGAGTTCTACGGCGACGGCCACGTGGCCGCGCGCCAGACTCACATGGTCTGCACCGCGCCCGTCACCTATCGCGGCATGGCGCAACTCAAGACCGACATCGACAACCTCAAGGCGGCGCTCGACGGCGCCAAGCCTCAGGAAGCTTTCATGCCGGCTATCTCGCCGACGAGCGCGGCGGATTGGCAGCGCAACGGCTACTACAAGACCGAAGAGGACTATCTATTCGCCATCGCCGACGCGCTGCGCGAGGAATACGAGGCGATCGTGAAGGCGGGTCTTTTACTGCAGGTCGACGATCCGCATCTCGTCACCTACTGGATCAAGGAGCCCGAGCTCACCCTCGAGCAGTTCCGGAAATGGGCGCAGCTCCGCGTCGAGGCGCTCAACCATGCGCTGCGCAACATTCCGCCGGAGAAGGTCCGGCATCACACCTGCTACGGCATCAATATGGGACCCCGCGTGCACGATCTGGAGCTCAAGCACATCGTGGACCTCATTCTGAAGATTCGTGCCGGCGCCTATTCCTTCGAGGCCGCGAACCCGCGTCACGAGCACGAATGGAAGGTGTGGGAGGGCGCCAAGCTGCCGGCGGGCAAGTCGCTAATCCCCGGCGTGATCAGCCACTCGACGGTTTTGGTCGAGCATCCGGAGCTGGTGGCCGAGCGCATCGTTCGGTACGCCAAGGTGGTGGGGCGCGAAAACGTCATCGCCGGCGCCGATTGCGGCTTTGCGACCTTCGCCGGCTCGAAGGAAGTGCACCCGAGCATCGTATGGGCGAAGTTCCAGTCGCTCGCCGAGGGCGCGAAGATCGCGAGCCAGCGGCTGTGGGACGGGCGGTGAGCTGGCGGGATCAGTGCCTACCGCTCCCGGACTCAGAGAGCGGTTTTTTCGGTATCTTTCCGCAGCGCATGCGCTCGCGGGCGGGCAGGGTGCAGTCCAGCCAATGCCGCGGCGAGCTGTTCTCCGGTCAGATCCACCGTCACGGGCTCGAGCGCATCGCTGCGCTCGGCCACGAACCCGATAATCTCGGCGGCGGCATATCCGGCTTCCTGCAGCGCGGCGACGCAACGCTCGACCTGCGCGAGCGGGACCGCCGCAAGGAGTCCGCCCGATGTTTGGGGGTCGAACAGCAGCGGGTAGAGCGGATGCTCGGCCACCGTTGCGAACTCCCGGATCGCGCGGCGCAGGCGCACGTTCTGCGGCTGCAATGACGAGAAGATGCCGCGCGCCACGGTTTCTCGCGCGCCTTCGAGCAGCGGCAGGCGATCGATGGCGAGGGTCGCGTCGACGTCGGAGGCGCGCACCATCTCGATGAGATGGCCGATGAGACCGAATCCGGTCACATCGGTGGCGGCATGGACGCCGTGCCGCCGCACGATTTGGGCCGCCTTGGCGTTCGACTGAATCATGTGCGCGATCGCCGCCATGACCCAGCGGGCCTTTGCCTTGCGACGCATGTCGGCGGCAAGCAGCGTGCCCGTGCCCAGCGGCTTGGTCAGGATCAGCCCGTCTCCG
Source organism: Pseudomonadota bacterium (assembly GCA_046725125.1). GTDB lineage: Bacteria > Pseudomonadota > Alphaproteobacteria > Rhizobiales > Xanthobacteraceae > VAZQ01. Next base: position 9,099 of record JBKOXY010000323.1, read on the forward strand.
GGCTCGAGACCGCCTTTGCGCAGCGCCGCCGTCGCCGGGACGAGCCCGTGAACGGCAAAGCCGAGCGCCAGTTCGGCGCCCTCGCTGGTGTGCCCGCCGACTAGCGCGCAGCCGGCCTCACGCAGCACCTCGTTGGCGCCGGCCATCATCGCGGACAAGTCCGCCTCGACCTTGCTTTCGAGCCCGTACGGCACGGTGGCGATCGCCAGCGCCGTCTGCGGCTCCCCGCCCATGGCATAGACGTCGCCGAGCGAGTGGTTGGCCGCGATCTTGCCCAGCGTG